>JAJXSS010000268.1 GCA_021784455.1 Planctomycetota bacterium | reverse complement strand
GAGGTTCCGGGGGAAAGAGCAAAAAGTAAAAAGCAGACAGCGGAAGACAGAAGGCGCGGGGTCGTTTGGGGTTGCAGGCTCGGCTGGCGCAGTAGGGATGGCGTTGCGTGTTGGCGCGCGCAAAGGTGCAACGTTGGGGGATTCAATCAGGGCCTAAGTGGAACTGGGGGAGGGATTAGCGATTTTTTGCGGCGGGCGGGGAATTCTGCGAAAAGCGCCTACAGAATGCGCGCGCCAACGCGCAACGGCTTGACATGAGAAAGCATCTAAGAAAGGAGGGGTGGGTTGACGGATGGACTGGTTAACGGGACCGGGAGAAGGGGCCATGGGCCGGGCAAAAGTGTGGGGCTCAAGTCCAGCGGAAGCCGATGGTGTTGAGGAAGGTGCGGGCGATGATCATGTGGCCGGTCTGGTTGGGGTGGATGCGGTCCCAGGCCAGGGCCATGGGGTGGACGTGCTGGAGGACCTGGTCAAAGGCGGCCTGGGAGTCGGCCAGCAGGCCATCGTAGCGGGCGGCGAGTTTCTTGACGACGGCGCCGTACTGGTCCATACGGCGGCGCATGGGGTCGCGGCGGTCGGCATCGATGAAGTGGGGGGTGATCAGGACCAGACCCTTCAAGTTCGGCCGGGTGCGGGCGAGGAGGTCATCGAGGGTCTGGGTGTATTCCTGAAGGCCCACGTGCCGTTCGGTCTGGCGGGGACAGTCGAACTGCCGCCAGACATCGTTGATGCCGATGTTGATCGAGAGCCAGTCGGGCTTGAGGGCGATGACATCGCGGTCCCAGCGGCCCTGGAGATCGCGGACGGTGTTACCACTGGTGCCCACGTTGACCACGCGGATGGCGCGTTGGGGGCAGGTCGCGCCCAGCAGGGCCTCGACCATGGTTACGTAGCCGCGGCCCAGGGGGTCAAAGAGCCCCTCGGCCACCGGCTGGGTGCGGCCGGTATCCGTGATGGAATCACCGATGAACAGAAGCTTGCTGTGGGGGGCAATTTTCAAGGGCATCGTTGGCAGGTCCTGAGTGGAGGGGCAGTATACAGGAACTCAGAGCGGTGTGGGGTGGTGGCGAGTGACAGACCACTGCCGGCCGCCTGATGCGCCGAACGGCCGATCCACCAAACCCCCACGTCACCAGAACAAGGCGAGGGAGACCCCCCTCAGCCGGCCTCTGCCCGAGGACGGGGCGAGGGGGGATTTGAACCAGGGGGCGGTTTCAACGTATGGTTAAGACACATCCGGATCTAGAACGGGAGCGGCCGGCGCATGGGTAAAGCTCATAAGTTCGTCGAAGAGGGACTGCAACTGCAATCGCAGCAGGGCCGGATCAGCATTCAGATCCTGGCGACGCTCTTGGGGGGGATGCTGCTGGTGGCGGCGGTGGTGGCGTGGTTTGTGTTTCCGCACACGGCCGATGAGATCGGCCAGAGCTACAGCCCGCAGAGCCAGACGCTGGCGATGTTCGCGGCCATTCTGCTGGGGGCGCCCCTGGTCTGGGTGGCGATCAAAGACCTGATGCACGGCCACTCGCACATGAACGAGCTGGTGGCCCTGGCGGTGCTGGCGGCCTTTGCCCAGGGGGCCTATATGGAGGCGGCGGCGATCGCCTTTTTCATGATTCTGTCGGTGCTGATCGAGAACCGCACGGCCCTGGGAGCGCGGGCGAGCATCGAGTCGCTGATCCGCATCACGCCCACGCGGGCGATGCGGCTGGGGACGGATGGCAGCGAGACGGAGGTGGAGGCCAAGGACCTGAAGGCGGGGGACCTGGTGCGGGTGCGCCCGGGGGACAACATCCCGGCCGACGGCTTGATAGCCAAGGGCGAGAGCACGGTGAACCAGGCCAACATTACGGGCGAATCGCTGCCGGCGGACAAGGTGGAAGGGGACGAGGTGTTCGGCGGCACGATCAACCTGACGGGGCTGATGGATGTGCGGGTGACCAAGGCGGGGTCGGACACGACGCTGGGGCGGGTGAAAGAGCTGATCCTGGAGGCCGAACGGACCAAGATTCCCATGCTGCGGCTGGTGGACCGGTACGCGGTATGGTACACGCCGGCGATGCTGATGATCGTGGGGATCGTGCTGTTTTTTGCGCTCAGGGCGGGGGTGGATAACGCGTGGGGGCGGGCGATTTCGATGCTGGTGATCGCGTGCCCGTGCGCCCTGATTCTGGCGACGCCCACGGCGATGGTGGCGGCGCTGTCGGCCTCGGCGCGGCTGGGGGTGCTGATCAAGAGCGTGGTGGACCTGGAGGCGGCGCGGAACCTGACGGCGATGATCTTCGACAAGACCGGGACGCTGACGACGGGCCAGCTCCAGGTGACGCGGCTGGCCCCGGCCCCCGGGGTGGAGGGGGCGGATCTGCTCAAGGCGGCGGCCAGCGCCGAGCAGCACAGCCGGCACCCGGTGGCGCGAGCGGTGACGGAGGTGGCCCGGCGGGCGCGGCTGAAGCTGACGGAGCCGGCGGGCTTTGAGGAGGTAGCGGGGCGGGGCGTGATCGCGGGGGTGGAGGGCGGGCGGGTGCTGGTGGGACGGGGCAACTGGCTGACGCAGACCCACGGGGCGGATCTGGGCGCCGGGGCGGCGGAGGCGATCAAGAAGGCACAGGAAAGCCCGGAGGTGGAGGGGCTGTCGGTGCTGTTCGTGGTGCGGGATGGGAAGTTGCTGGGGTGGGTCGGTCTGGAGGATCACACCCGGCCGCAGGCCCCGGCGGCCATGGATCGCCTGAGGGACCTGGGGATCAAGAGCCTGATCATCGTGACCGGGGACCGGCAGAGCGTGGCCAAGCGGGTGGCCGCGGCGATGCACACGGACTACCGGGCGGAAGTGCTGCCGCAGGAAAAGCTGCAAATGGTGGATGAGCTGAAGGAGCGGGGGCACAAGGTGTGCGTGGTGGGCGATGGTGTGAACGATGCCCCGGCGCTGGCGGCGGGGGATATCTCCATCGCGATGGGGGCGGCGGGGTCGGATGTGGCGATTCACTCGGCCAACATCGCCCTGATGAACAACAATCTGAACCGGATTCCCTTCCTGGTGGAACTGTCGGGCAAGACCAACACGGTGATCAAGCAGAACCTGATCATCGGGGGCCTGTTCATCGTGGTGTTCGAGGCCCTGGCCGCGGCGGGGTACATCGACCCCATCGTGGCGGCGCTGTTGCACCTTTCGTCGGGGCTGCTGGTGATCTTCAATTCGGCGCGGCTGGTGCGGAGCGGGGAGGAGATCGAGCACGCCGAAGCGCAGGAACTGGCGAGGACGGGGCGGCGGCCGCCGGAGAAGCCCGCGGGGGCGCCGGTTCCGGCGGGGGCGGTGGCGGCGGGGGGATGAGGGCGTTACGAGACTTCGCGTTCCTGGAAGAGGGCGATGGCCAGGGCCAGGACGGCGATGATTTCGAGGATGGCGTAGGCGGAAACCATCAGGATGTGCGCTGGGGGGATGAGCACGCCGCGCTGCAGGGCCTCGGCCAGCCAGAGGAACTGGAAGTTGGGCACGACCCAGTAGAGCAGGTGGGGCAGGGCCCAGGCGAAGAACGAGGGGGCCCCGGTGACATCGGCCCAGGTGATGCGGTGCACGGCCGGGGCCAGCAGGATTTCGCTGACCAGGCCCAGCAGGAACACGCCGGAGCAGATGACCAGGGTCATAATCTGGCCCAGGCGGGTGGAGGCGGCGATGGCCACGGCCGTGAGCATGAGGATGGCCTCGTACAAGAGGAGCATGACGATGGGGAGTTGGCCGTGCGGCATGGCCGAATCGCTGCCCGGGTCGAACTCGGTGGTGATGGGCTGGAACTCCCAGTGCTTGTTGATCATCAGGACCAGCAGCAGGGCGACGGTGGTGGCGGCGGCCAGGCTCAGGACGAAGGTGGAGGTGAAGACCCGGCGCTGGAAGTAGTTGGCCCAGGAGGCGAAGGCCAGGGCTCCGAACCAGGCGAGGGTGCCAAAGACGATGACGGGCAGGTCGAAGGGGTCGGAAGCGGTCTGCATGACGCGGTGGCGGACGGTGAGCAGGAACAGGCCGCCGAGAATCCAGAAGGCGACGGCCAGGGCGGCGGCGACGCCGGCGAACTTGCCCAGCACGAAGACGGGGCGGGAGACGGGCTTGCTGACGACGGTGAGGACGGTTTTGTTGTCGATTTCGGAGGCCAGGACGCCGGTGGCGGTGAAGGCGGCCAGGAACAGGCCGGCCAGGAAGAGGGTGCTCAAACCCATGGCGATCATGAGCTTGTTATCATCATCGAGCGTGTTGGCGGCCATGGCCGGATTCAAAACCAGCAGCAGGCCGAAAGCGATCAGCAGAACCACAAAGATCGGCTGACGTATGCTTTCTAGGAAGGTGTTGCGGCAGATGGTCAGAAGTTGCTGGAACATGTCGGTTGGGGCGGCGTTAAGGCGTCAAACCCCACCATCATACGGTATTGTGGAGCAAGGTGTTCGGCCGGTGGCGGCCGAAGCCCCCAGAAGCAAAGGCCCATGACGAAAAAAAAGTCCCCATCGTTCAGATTCGCGATGGCAGGCCTCCAGTGGCCGGCGCGGGGATGGGAAACGGGTTTCGGGCGTTTGTTTTGTTCGTGGGCTCGGGGAATTGAGGTTTGATTTCTATGGCAGATCAGCAAACGTACCGTCGGGCCGCCAGTGCGTGCGTGCTGGGTCTGGCCGTACAGATCGTGATGGCCGTGATCGTCGCCCTGCTGGGGCTGTGGGCCCAGGGCCCGGCGCTGGGGGCGGCGACGTGGTACTTTCTGGGCGGGCTGCCGGTGTGGTTCATTCTGTGGCTGGTGTACAACCAGCACCAGGTGGAACGGCTCGAGGCGCTGGAGGCCGAGCAACTGGCCAAAGCGCCGGGGCAGGGGGCCATTTTCGAGGAGACATCAGACGACCTGAAGCTGGCCCAGCGGCGGCTGGCCAACCTGTACAAATGGGGTCTGAACATCATCAGCCTGGGTCTGGCGGCCTATCTGCTGGCGCTGGGGCTGGTGCTGTTCTTCAAGACGTACGCCACGCTGGGCTCGCCGCGGTTTGTGGAACAGGCCCTGGGGGCCCGGGGGGATGCTCTGCCGGGGGTGGTGCTGGGGATCATGGCGGGGCTGGCGTTTGTGTGCTTTATCGTGGCCCGGTACGCGGCCGGGATGACGGTGCAGAAGGAGTGGCAGCTTCTGCGCGGCGGGGCCGGGTATCTGATGGGCAACGCCCTGGTGGCGATCCTGGTGATGGTGGGGGCGGGGTTTTCCTACTTCGGCAACGATGCGGTGATGGCGTGGATGGGGCTGGTGGTGCCGGGGATCATGGTGGTGGTGGGGCTGGAGATGGTGCTGAGTTTCCTGCTGGGGGTCTACCGCCCGCGCAAACCCGGGGAGGTGCCGCGGCCGGCGTTTGATTCGCGGCTGCTGGGCTGGCTGACCAAGCCGGAATCGCTGGCCAAGATCGTCAACGAGACGATCAACTACCAGTTCGGCTTCGAGGTTTCGCGGTCCTGGTTTTACCAGCTTCTGGCCAGTGCCCTGACGCCGCTGATCGTGTTCGGGCTGGTGGTGCTGCTGATTATGAGCAGCGTGGTGATCGTGCAGCCGGACGAGCAGGCGATCATCATGCGGTTCGGGGCCATCAGCGGGCAGCCGGTGGGGCCGGGGCTGCACTTCAAATGGCCCTGGCCGATGGGACAGGTGCAGCGTTACCAGACGGCGCGGCTGCAGCGGGTGGTGGTGGGGTCGTACAGCAAGGTCAAGCCGGGGGTGGCGATCCTGTGGACCAACCAGCACGTGGAGGGCAAGGAAGAGCTGCTGCTGACGGCGCCGACGCTGCTCAACAGCCAGGGCAGCGTGGAAGGCGGCGCGGCCACCACCCAGCCTGACAGCCAGGCGGGGGCCAACCTGGGCCCGGCCAGTTCGCTGGTGGCCTGCCAGGTGACCGTGGTGTACCGCATCGCCGACCTGATGCACTACGTCACCAGCACCGCCGACCCGGTGGCCATGCTCAAGGCCCTGTCGGACCGGGCGGTGAACGACTATTTCGTGCACGTGGACATCGACACGCTGATCGGGCCGGGCCGGGCCACGGCGGGGGCCGATCTGCAGCGACTGATTCAGGCGTCGGCGGACCAGATGGGGCTGGGGGTCCATATCGTGGATGTGATACTGACGGGGGCGCACCCGCCGCAGGCGTCGGGCGTGGCCACGGCGTTCCACGATCAGATCGGGGCGGTGCAGGAGGCGCAGGCGACCATTCAGAAGGCCGAGGGCGACCGGATCAAGCTGCTGGCGGAGGTGGCCGGGTCGGTGGACGATGCGGAAAAGATCATTGCCGCCCGGACGGCGCTGGATCAATTGAAGGCCGAGGCGGCCCGGGCGCAGGCGGCGGCGGCGCCGGCGGCCCTGCACGGCTTGACGGTGGCCGAGGCGGAGGCCCGCAGGGCCCGGGCCCAGGCCCTGGCCCAGCAGGTGAGCGATGGCGAGGTGAAACTGGAGGACATGGTGGCTCAGGCCCCCGGAAAGGCCGCGCAGCTCATCGCCCAGGCGCGGGCCTACCGCTGGCAGACGGGGATCGGCGAGCAGGGGAGA
>JAJXSS010000267.1 GCA_021784455.1 Planctomycetota bacterium | reverse complement strand
GGCTCCCGCCGAATAAGGGGCATGAGGCTGCAGCCCCATGGCACCCTCCTCCGCATGAAGCTTTTCCGCCCCCGGCAACTGCCCCAGGCGTCGAGCCAGTTCGATAAATCCGTCCACCTGCCTTCGGCCGACACCAAAGCACTCGACAAAGCTGACTCCCGGCATCTGCCCTGGCTCGGGCGACTCCAACCGCGCCTGCGCCGCCTCTGCCGTACCGGCAATGTCTCCGACCACGCCCACCCCTGCGCTCTGCGATTGTTCCAGGCCCGCCGCCACCGATTCCCGCGGCAAGCGCGGGTCGGCCCGGCGGCACTGGGCAATATCCCGCAGCCACGCCATGAAGTTTCCCCCATACGGCCGCGGGCCCAGCAGCGTCAGGTCCAGATGGGCATGGGCGTTGACCAGGGCGGGCAGCACCACCTCGCGCGGGCGCTCCTGGATGGCCGTATCCCTTCCGCGATGAGCGGACGCGATGGCCTCAGGACGGCCCACCGCCAGAATGCGGTGGCCGCGGAGGGCCACGGCGGCCGGCCGCAGAACGGTCCCCAGGGCGTCGCAGGCGCCGGCGGCCAGGAGGATGATGTGAGCGGGGCGTTCCATCGGACAACCAGGATGTTACCCGGACATGCGGATCATGCCAGCAGGGGTCGCACGCAGACCGGACGCCCTTTTGGCCTGCGTTAGAAGATGCGAGGAGCCGTTTGAGTCCCTGTTTGAGGGGGATCGCGCCCTGAGATGGCTCGGGCCGGGCTCCGCTTTCCCCCTACCGCTTGGGGCATTCCACCTGTGAACTTTGACTCCGGGGTTGATTTTCGCGGTCGATTCGATAGCTTGTTTGCGTGCAGAAACATACCCCCCCGCTTGAGGGAAAGGATCCCGACCATGAAAAGCTGGATGATGGCATGCGTGCTGGGCGCCCTGGCCCTGACCTCCATCGGCTGTGTCTCGCAGCCCGACTACGACCGTCTGATGACGGCCTACAAGCAGGAAAAGGAGCAGGTCGTGGACCTGCAAGGGCAGGTGGATGAACTCAGGGCCCGCGTCAAGGCCCTGCAGGAGGCCAACCGGCCCGGCGATCAGGATCTGCTGAAGAAGCTGCAGGATGCCCTCAAGCAGAAGGAGGACCTGGAGACCAAGGTGGCCCAGATGGAGCAGCAGCTCCGGGCCCTGGGCGCTGAGACGGTGGTGCTGCCCGGCTCCGTGGACCAGGCCCTGAAGGATCTGGCCGCCGCCAACCCGGAACTGCTGACTTACGACCCCAAGCGCGGGATGGTGAAGTTCTCCGCCGATCTGACCTTCGACCTGGGCAGCGACATTGTCAAACCCGCCGCCGTGCGAGTGCTGGATAAGTTTGCTCAGGTCATGAAATTGCCCGATGCGGCCAAGTACGAGGCCCTGATCGTGGGTCATACCGACAACGTGCGGATCGCCAAGCCTTCCACGCGGGCCAAGTATCCAACCAACTGGCATCTGTCGGTCTACCGCGCGATCGCCGTGAAAGATGTGCTGGCCAAGGCGGGTGTGCCCCAGTCGCGATTCTGTGTGGCCGGCTACGGTCAGTACCGGCCGATCGTGCCCAACGGCCCCCACGGTGCCCAAGCCAACCGGCGCGTCGAGATCTACCTGGTGCCCAGCACGGCCAGCGGCGTGGCGCAATCAGAAGCCGGCGCCACGGCGGCTCCGACCCCTGCGGCTCCGCCGGCCGCCCCTCCGGCCGACAATACACCCCCCGAAATGTTTAAGTAGCAGAATTTGACCGCCACCGCCTGGTTGCGGACAATCAAGTATCGTACCGCGGGGCCCTGACGGTTCCGCCCAGTGCCGGAATTTCCCACCGAGGTGACCATGAAGATGAAGTACCTGCTTGGCGTGTCTCTGGTGGCCGCCCCCCTGCTGCTCAGTCAGGGCGGCTGCTCTCATCAAATCACGGCGGATAGTGTGCGCAGCAACATGTCGCCGGAAATGGAAACCATGGCTCAGACCAGCGAACAACGCAAGAACGAGGTGGCCCGGGCCGTGGACACCAACCTGCGGCAACTCAACAACGACTGGGACAGTTTCTGGCTGCTGGACCGCCCCCTGCGCTTGAGCATGTACCCCGTGCCGCTGAAATAGGCGGCACAAGTTCCATCGATCCGAATACCCAACCCGCTGGGCATGTCCCGGCGGGTTTTTCGTGCGCCCGCCTCGTCGCCATACCAACCAGGGCGAATATATCATAAATATTTTTCAATAAAATGTTTATAAAATAACGGGCCTCGGCCGACAAAGCCTCCTGTCCCGCCCAGACAGCAGCAATCGCATGTCGATATCTATGTACTTATGAACACTAAAGGTTGGAAGCATGGGCGTCGATACTTCCAAGGTATGGGGGAGCGGCAGGTGGCACGGTTCTGATCGGATGATCCGATGTTGCAGGCCGTGCCCATCCGGAAACGGAGATTCCGTCGATGGTTCCGAAAGACCCGCGCTCGCTGCTTCAAGTAATTGCCAAGCTCGAACACCTCCGGTCCGCGGGGCAGGCCAAGGGTCTGAGGCAATTCAACCGCTGGATCGTCCGGGGCGAAGCAGAAATCCAGGGCGTGGACGAACAGGTCAGCGGTCCGCCGCTGAGAATCCATATCCGCGACATCAGTTGGGGAGGGGTGGGATTCATCTGCGATCGGGCCCTGTTCCCCAAGACGTTGTGGCGCATGCACATTCTGTTTCGCGAGCAGATCGTGGGCCACCAGTCCATGATCGTGCGGCACTGCCGCAAGGTGGATGAAGATGTGTACCTGGTGGGCGGGCAGTTCGTGATCGATGCCGGCTTGATGTGCATTCTGGGCGTCGATCCCGCCGCGATGCGCGAGGGCGATCAGACCGAGGTCGCCGCCCCCTTCAGTTTCCAGGCCCCCAGCGAAGTAGCCTGATGCGACCTTGGGCCCCGACGATTCCGTCGCCTGATGGCCTGGGCCTCAGCGGCCTGGGCGGAAATAGTCCTGCAGGGCCCGCACCGACCAATCGCCCTTCTTCAGAGCGGCAATCGCCTGCACCACGGCCGCGGCGCCGGTGGTGGTGGTAATGATGGGTACACCAAAGCGTACGGCCATGGCTCGCAGCCGCCCCTCATCGGTGTTGAGCCCCTTGCGTGTGGGGGTGTTGATGATCATGGCCAGTTCGCGGTTGCGGATCATGTCCAGGGCATGCGGTCGGCCTTCGCTGATCTTGCGGATCTCCTGCGTGGGGATCCCGCGCTCGGTCAGGTAGGCGGCCGTACCCCCGGTGGTCAGCACCGTGAAGCCCAGTTGGGTCAGCTTGCGGGCCACTTCCACAATCGAGGGCTTATCACTGTCGCGCACGGAGAGGAACACGCGTCCTTGCAGGGGCAGACTGGTCCCCGCCGCCATCTGGCTCTTGGCAAAAGCGATCGGAAAGGCATCATCCGCCCCCATGCACTCCCCGGTGGAACGCATCTCCGGGCCCAGGATGATGTCCACCCCCGGGAATTTGTTGAAGGGGAATACGGACTCCTTGACGGAGGTGTGGCCGGGCACCACCTCGCCCGTCACCCCCACTTGCGCCAGGCTCTGGCCGGCCATGACCTTGGCCGCCACGTTGGCCCAGGAAATGCCCGTGGCCTTGCCCACGAACGGCACCGTGCGTGAGGCCCGGGGGTTGACCTCCAGGACATAAACCTCATAGTCGGTGCCATTGCGGGGGTCGGGGCGCTTGATGGCATACTGGATGTTCATCAGGCCGCGCACGCGCAGGGCGGCGGCGACGCGACGCGACTGTTCCTTGAGCTGCTCCACCACGCGGGGCGGCAGGGAATAAGGGGGGATGGCGCAGGCGCTGTCTCCCGAATGGATACCGGCCTCCTCAATGTGCTCCATCACCCCGCAGATGACGGCATGCCCTGAGCTGGCGGTCTGGCCCGCCTGGGAAGGAGCCTGGCCGTCAAAATCCGCCACCACGTCCACATCGCACTCAATGGCTTCGGACAGGAACTTGTCGATGAGGATCGGCTGGTCCGCCAGATCCGAAGCGCCCAGGGCGATCTGCATGTAATGCCGGAGCTGGGCCTCATCAAAGACCGTCTCCATGGCCCGCCCGCCCAGGACGAAGCTGGGCCGCACCAGCACGGGGTAGCCGATCTCGCCCGCCACCTTCACGGCGTCCTCCACGTTGCGGGCGATGCCGTTGCGCGGCTGGCGGATGTTGAGCCGCTGGAGCAGGGCGGCGAATCGCTCGCGGTTGGAAGCCAGGTCGATGGATTCCACCGACGTGCCGATGATGGGCACACCGGCCGCCTGCAGGCCGTGAGACAGATTCAGCGGCGTCTGCCCGCCGAACTGCACGATCAAGCCATATACCTGGCCTTGGGAGCCGGCCGGGTCGTTGAGCCGGTCGTAGATGTTCAGCACATCCTCCAGAGTCAGCGGCTCGAAAAAGAGCAGGTCGGACGTGTCGTAATCGGTGGAGACCGTTTCCGGGTTCGAGTTGACCATGATGGACTCAAAACCCAGCTCGTCGGCCGCGAAGGCCGCCTGCACACAACAGTAATCGAACTCGATGCCCTGGCCGATCCGGTTGGGGCCTCCGCCCAGAATCATGATCTTCTTCTTACCGCTGACGCGGATCTCATCGTCCGGACGGGCGTTTTCCTCCTGGCTGGCCGCGGCCGGAAGCGAGCGGTCCACCTCTGGAGCTGAAAGAGCTGCCCGTTCAATGACGGTCGCGGCTGGTTCCGGCTCCACTTCCAGCACAGGCGTTTCGTACGTCGAGTAGTAGTACGGCGTGGCGGCCTCGAACTCGGCGGCGCAGGTGTCCACCAGCTTGTAAACCGGGGTCACGCCCAGACTCTTGCGATGGTCCCGCACCTTGAGCGATGTGTCGTAGGTGATCTTGCCCAGATACAGGTTGGCAAGCTGGGCATCGGAATAGCCCATCTGCTTGGCTTGGAAGAGAACGTGACGGGGCACATCAACCAGCTTGTCGTAGCCGATCAGGACCTGCTCGAAATCGGCGAGCTGCTTGATCTGATCCAGGAACCAGGGATCGATGTTGGTCAAGGCGAACACCTGGTCGATGGTCCAGCCCATCTTGAAGGCGTAGCGGAGGTAGTAGAGCCGGCCCTGGCAGGGAACGGCCAGCTTGCGCTTGAGCTTGTCGATGGGAATGGGCCACTCGACATCCAGGAGCTGGTCCACGTGCCCGCCAAACCCGCGCACGCCCTGCTTGTCGGCTTCCTTGGCGGCCTGAGCCAGTGGCGTGGGGGCGGCCGAGGCGGCGGCGCGGATGACCGAGCCGTGGCCGGCCCCCAGACCCTGAATGATGATATCCAGTTGCTGACGGGACTGGGGGGCGACCAGGGGGTGCAGGACGGGATCCTGGTAGAGGATGGAAACCGCCTGGAGTTCCGTACAGGGCCGGCCGCCGATCAGGCCGACGGCCTTGCGGATGGCGGGCAGGGCACTGGGATGCTCCTTCCTGAGCCACGCCACCGTGGTCCGCAGCGCGGCCAGCCACTTGTCGTTGGCATCCAGCCCCAGCCCGTAACGCTTGATCTCCATGGACCGGATGCCCTTCTGGAGCGACTCCTTGAAGGTGCGCCCGATGGACATGGCCTCGCCCACGCTCTTCATCTGGGTGGTCAGCGTTTCATCCGCCTCGGGGAACTTCTCAAACGTCCAGCGCGGAATCTTGGTGACCACGTAGTCGATGGTGGGCTCGAAACACGCCACGGTCTTCTGCGTAATGTCGTTGGGCAGCTCCCACATGGTGTAGCCCACCGCCAGCTTGGCCGCGATCTTGGCGATGGGGAAGCCCGTCGCCTTGGAGGCCAGGGCGGAGGACCGGCTGACGCGCGGGTTCATCTCCACTACCAGGATTTCGCCTGTGGTGGGGCTGATGGCGAACTGGATGTTGCAGCCGCCCGTCTCCACGCCGATGGCACGGATGATGGCAATGGAGGCGTCGCGCATCCGCTGGTATTCCTTGTCGGTCAGCGTCTGGGCCGGCGCCACCGTGATCGAATCCCCGGTGTGCACCCCCATGGGGTCGAAGTTCTCGATGGAGCAGATGATCACGACGTTGTCGTCGCGATCGCGCATGACTTCGAGTTCGAACTCCTTCCAGCCAATCACCGACTGGTCGATCTGCACCTCACGGGTCATGGAGGCATCCAGCCCGCGTTTGACGATCTCCTCGAACTCATCGCGGTTGTATGCGATGCCGCCGCCGGTCCCGCCCAGCGTGAAGGCCGGGCGGATGATGGCGGGCAGTTGCGTGTGTTCGAGAACCTGCCAAGCCTCCTCCATGCTGTGGGCGATGCCGGCTTGGGGCATGGCCAAGCCGATCGACTCCATGATCTTTTTGAAGAGGGCCCGGTCCTCCGCCCGGTAGATGACCTCGCGGTTGGCGCCGATCATCTCCACACCATACTTCTGGAGAACGCCGGCATCGAAAAGCTGGCACGCGGTATTGAGAGCCGTCTGCCCGCCCAGGGTGGGCAGCAGAGCATCGATGTGATACGGCCCGCGATGCTCCTTCTGGATGATCCGGGCCACCGCTTCGGGAGTAATGGTCTCGATAT
>JAJXSS010000266.1 GCA_021784455.1 Planctomycetota bacterium | reverse complement strand
CCCGAATTGTGGATCAGTTCGCTCTTTTTTGTGACCGACCAGCAGCGCCACGACCCACGGTTGGGCCTCATGGTTTATGAAGGAACGCGCTTCTTCGGCAAATATCCCATTGGCTGGCCGGCCATCCTAGGCACCTTCGATCACTTCGGCCTGGGGTTCCTGGCCAATGCGTCACTGACCGGGTTGGCCGCAGGGCTGACAGGCCTGCTCGCGAGCCAGTTCGCCCCGCGCCGAGTGGCGGTCCTCGCCGCCGTGCTCTTTGGGCTTTCGCCCTGGGTCTGGTTCAACGGCGCCGACTTCGCTTCCCACGTGTCGTCCACCTGTGCCATGCTGGGCTTCCTGTGGCTCATGACCGTGGCCTGGAACCTGAGCCTGGAGGACCATCTGGCTTGGGGCCGGGCCGCCCCGGCGGCCCTTTCAGCCGGCCTGTGCCTGGGCGCGGGGGTGCTGATCCGGCCAGGCGACGCCGCCAACTTCGCCCTGCCCGCGGCCCTCCTGGTCCTGTGGCTGATGTTCCGCCAGCCCCGGCGCTGGATCCCCCTGGGCATGGGCATGGGGGCGGCCGTACTGGTCGGGGTGGCCATCTACCTCTGGTGTAACGCCCAGACCACCGGCCACGCCCTGAAGAGCCCCTACACCCTGGAAGCCCGCTGGTCCCAGGACTGGCACCCCACGCTCTTGTCCATGCTGGCCCGCTTCGATTTCCAGTGGCAGCAGTTCAGCACCCGATTCCCCGGCTGGGGTCTAGGCGGCTTGACGGCGGCGTTGGTCGGCCTGTTCGTCTATCTGCGCCGGCCGATCCAACCCGGCGATCCGCCCCACCGCGGAGGATTCTGGTTGCTTCTGGCCTGCACGATCGTCTTTTTCCTGTTTAATACCGCCTTCGACTTCACCAATGTCTGGTGGGGCCCGCGCTGGCTGTTGCCCGTGGCCCCATTGGCGGCCATCCTGGGGGCCTATCTGGTCGATGCCATCCTGGAGGCAGCATCCGCAGGCCAACTTCAGTCGTCCGCGGCCGGGGGAAGGGACGGGCGGCATGGTGATGGGGGAAAAGACGCCCACGCCTCCGGCGGTTTGGCGGCTGCGACCACCACCGCGCCACCTCCCCAGACCAGCGCTTCCGTTTCCGGGGGTACCGATTCCGGGCGAGCCACTTCCGGGGGGGCGGCCTCCCTCGCCCTGGCCATTCTTCTGGCGGGTCTGGCCGTGGGGGCCACGTTCTACTACGCGGGCCAGTGGTGGCGGAACTGCCACTATCCCCCCCACTTTGTCTCCCGCCTCGTCGAAAACGCCGTCCAGCAGCAGGGGCTTAAGAACGCGGTGGTAGCCGTGCCGGGAAACCTGCCCGTCGAACTGGCCGATAAGAAGGGAAAGTGCTGGCTGCCCATTGATGCGCGGTCGGCCATGGTCTTTATGAATGTGCCGTTTGAGCGCGATGCGGTCATCTACGTCCGCAACGATCCGGGTTGGGCGGCCAAGGCCCGCGCGATGTTCCCCGGCCGGGAACTCTATGAGGTGGTGCCCGGGCCGGTTGATCGTTACGGATTTACGATCAACCACTTACGGGATGATTAGCGTGGGGGCGACCATTTCCCGGTCGGGGGTGGAAATGGACACCGCCAAGCCGAAAAATAACGTAACGGGGTCTTGGCCTGACGGCCGTTTGTCAGGATACTGGTGAGGCGAGAACCATGTGGGCCAGAGCTCGAACGATGGGTGGCATGGCTGGCGACCTTAAAAAGGGTTGGGTGGCGGGATCGCCGAGCACTGGCCGATGAGAGGTGGGGACACTATCCGTATGCATCTGGCCTTGGTCATTCCGGCCCTGAACGAGGAGCAGGCGATCGCCGGCACGCTGCGCCGCGCGCTGGCCGCCCGGGCCAAGGTGATCGCTCAGACCCCGGTCACGCGCATGACCATCGTCTTTGTCAACGATGGATGCACCGACCGCACTCAGACCATTGTGGATCAAACCGAGTTTGCCGAAGTGGTCAAGGTGAATTACGGCCGTAATCGCGGCTACGGGGCCGCCATCAAGGCTGGATTCCAGGCCACGGATGCAGACCTGGTGGGCTTCATGGATGCCGATGGCACCTGCGATCCCGATTTCTGCATCCAACTCGTCAACCGCCTGGAGGAAACCCGGGCGGATGTTGTGCTGGCCACCCGGCTGGCCCCTGACACCCAGATGCCGCTGATCCGCAAGGTGGGCAACCGGCTGTTTGCCACGCTTCTGGGCGTGATGAGCGGCCGAATGGGCATCACGGATACCGCCTCGGGCTTCCGGATCTGCCGGCGATCCAGTCTCAAGTGGATGAGCCCCCTGCCGGACGGCCTGCACTTTACGCCCACACAAAGCGCCATCTGCCTGCTCGATCCGCGGCTGAAGATCGTGGAAGTGCATGGCATGCTCTACAAGGAGCGCGAAGGCCGCAGCAAACTCCGCGTGGTCAAGGATGGTCTGCGCTTCCTGTGGACCATTCTGTTTTCCGCCTGCTGCTATGCCCCCTTGAAGACCATGCTCATGGGGGCAGGTGGGGTAACGGCGGCGTGTCTGCTGCTGGCGCCCCTGGGAGTTTTCCTGCGCGGGTCAGATTTCCTTTCGCCCGGTCTGGCCCTGGTCTGGGGGCTGATGGTCATGGTGCTGCTGGCCACGGGGCTGGTCGTACACGAGCTGAACTTCCTGCTCATGGGCCCGCGTCGACGGGTCGGTCCGCTGGAAAGGATCATCCAGGGGGTGATGGATCACCGCCGCCTCATCCTGGGCGGAGCCGCCATCACGGTGGCCGGCATGGCCGCCCTTGCCGGTCTGGCCCTGGCCCCCCCCACTACTTGGGCCGCGCACCGCGTCTGGCTGATGGTGGGCCTGATCCTGCTGACCGTCCTGGGCATCACGGCCGTCATGGGCGGCGTTATCGTGCGGGTGATCTGGGCCGTGGGCGAAAAGCAGAAGGCCATCAGTGCCGACGAGTACCAGGTGGTCATCAAGCCGGACCCCCTGACCAGCGGCCGCCAAGCCCCGCTTCCGGCCGGCAAACGCCCGGCCCCCATTCCCCAACCCATGGCCGCCAACCACTAACCCCCAGCCACCAACCACGAGCTACGGCTTCCCATGCACATACTTGGATTCAACTGTTACGCCCACGATGCCGCGGCCGCGATCATGCGCGATGGTGAATTCCTCGGTCTGGTCGAGGAAGAGCGTTTCCTGCGCCGCAAGCACGTGGGGGATTTCCCGCGGCATTCCATCCAGTGGTGCTGCCAACTGGCCGGCATCACACCCAGCGAACTGGACCACGTCGTCTACTACTGGGATCCGAAACTGGCCCGGGCCCAGCGGGCCTGGCACGTGCTCAAGTACTTCCCGCGCAGCCTGAAACTTGTGGCCAGCCGCTGGGGCAAAGAGACCCCCATGCTGCGTCTGAAGGAAACGCTGGCCAGTGAACTGGGCATCGACCTCAAGCGCACGCAGATTCACTTCGCCGAGCACCACCTGTGCCATGCGGCCAGTTGTTTTCTCACCAGCGAATTCCCGAAAGCGGCCATCATGACCGTGGATGCGGCCGGTGAGTGGGACTGCACCTGGCTGGGACTGGGCGAAGGCCTGGACATGAAACGGCTCAAGACGATGCAGTTCCCCAACTCCATCGGCCTGGTCTACGGGGCGGTCACCGAGTTCCTGGGCTTCCACTTCGCCTCCGGCGAGGGCAAGGTCATGGGCCTGGCGCCCTATGGCAATCCCAAGGCTCCGCTCAAGGTCGGCTCCAGCCGCTTTAAGACCTACTACGATGCCTTCTGCGATGTCATCAAACTGCTTCCGGATGGCAATTATCAGGTGGACCTGTCCTACTTCGCCTATCACTACCGGGGCCGCCCCGATTGGTTCACGGGCAAGTTCTTCGAGACTTTCGGTCCCGCCCGCGGCGAAAAAGAGCCCATGACCCAGCATTTCATGGACCTCTCAGCCGCCCTCCAGGCCCGCACGGAAGATGTGGGCCTGCATCTGGCCGGCTGGCTCAAGGAAAAGACGGGCGCCGAGGCCCTGTGCATGGCCGGCGGCGTGGCCTTGAACGCCGTGATGAACGGCAAGATCGTTACTTCAGGCCTGTTCAAGGATGTCGTAGTTCATCCGGCCGCCAACGACGCCGGGACCGCCATCGGGGCCTGCTTCTGGCTGTGGAACACCCGGCTGCGCAACCCCCGGAAATACGTGTTTGAACATGCCTATTTCGGCCCCGAGTGGACCGATGCGGACTACAAAGCCGCGATCACGAAGACCCTGGATGGCCGAACGGATGTCACCTGGGAGAAGAACGAGCAGGCTCCGGAGATGGCCGCGAAGATGCTGGCCGAAGGCAAGATCATCTCCTGGTTCCAGGGACGCATGGAGATGGGTCCCCGGGCCCTGGGCAATCGCTCCACGCTGGCCGACCCGCGTTCCAACGAAATGAAGGACCTGCTCAACGCCCGGGTCAAATTCCGCGAGGGATTCCGGCCGTTCGCCCCCAGCGTTCTGGAAGACAAAGTCAAGGACTGGTTCACCTGCGATTATCCATCGCCCTACATGATCCTAGTCTATGATGTCCGGCCGGAAAAGCGCGATCTGGTCCCGGCCATCACCCATGTGGACGGCACCGGCCGGGTGCAGGCCGTCAGTGCCAAACACAATCCGCGCTATTACCGCCTGATCCAGGAGTTCGAGCGCCTGACCGGCGTCCCGATCATCCTCAATACCAGCTTCAACAAACGCGGCGAGCCGATTGTCCATACACCGGAACAGGCCATTGAATGCTTTTTGACCACCGGCATGGACGGCCTGTTCCTGGGGGACTACGTGCTGGTGAAGAAGACAGCCTCGGCCGCCAAGGCCATGACCAAGGAGCAGCTCGTCGCTGCTCATGCCGAGGCGGATGCAGCCGAAGCCACGCAAGAATGATGAGGGATCTCTGATCGCTGATTTCTGATCTCTGATCTGGATGGGTGACCGGGATGGGATAGCCGGCCATCTGAAGGATCATCGATCAGAATTCATAGATCAGCAATCACGCAGGGGAATACACCATGACGGATGTCCTGATCGTCAATCCACCGTCGCCCGACGGACATATTTACATCCGCGACATGTGCCGCTGGGGGCGCAAATCGCGTGAGAAAATGATCTGGCCGCAGTCTTCGCTGGCCTATCTGGCCGCGATGGTGCCCGACAGCATGTCCGTGCGCATCATTGACGCCATTGCCGAGGAAATGTCACCCGAGGCCTTCAAGGCGGAAATCGAGAAAGAAAAGCCGCGCTTCTATGTGTCCTATGTGACGGGCACCACGTTCGCCATGGATGCCAAGGGCATCCAGTGGGCCAAGGCCGCCGGCGCCATCACCATCGCCGTCGGCACCCACGTGTCGGCCGTGCCCCAGAACACGCTCGAACTGATCTCCCAGCTTGACTACGTGATCCGCCACGAGCCGGAGATGACCTTCAAGGACATTATCGATGTCACCCTCCGCCACGGCGATGCCAGCGAAATCAAGGGCATGGCCTACCGCGGCCCGGATGGCAAAACGGCCCTCACCCCCGACCGGCCGCTGCTCGAGTCGCTGGATGACCTGCCCATCCCCAAGCAGCATTTGCTGCCCCTGGACAAATACCGCATGCCCTTTCTGGGCAGCCGCTACGTCTGGGTGCTGACCAACCGCGGCTGCCCCTACTCCTGCACCTACTGCTTTGAGGGCGTGGTGTGGGGCAAGTCTGTGCGCTACCGCTCGGCCGCGTCGATTTACAAGGAACTGGAGTATCTGGCCCAGCACAACGTGCGCAACATCCTCTTCCTGGCCGACCTGTTCACGTTCGACAAGAAGGGCGTCAAGGAACTGTGTGAACTGATCATCAAGAACGGCCTGAAGGTGCGCTGGACCTGCAACAGCCGCGTGGACACCATCGATGAAGAACAGGCCCGCCTGATGAAGCAGGCCGGGTGCTGGCTGATCGCCTTCGGCATCGAGTCCGGCTCGCAGAAGGTGCTCGACAACGTCAAGAAGGATGCCAAGGTCGAAGATGCCACCCGTAGCATCAACATGTGCCATCGCCTGGGCATCAAGACCTGGGGCTACTTCATCATCGGCCTGCCCGGGGAAAACAAGCAGACGGTGCGTGAGACCATCGACTTTGCCAAATCCATCCCGCTGGACATCGCCCTATTCCATGTGGCCATGCCTTACGCGGGCACGGAGTTCTATTTCCAGTCGGTCGCCAACGGGTGGCTCAACACCAATGACTGGAAGCACTTCGATATGAACGACTCGGCCGTGGTGGGCTACGACGACTTCTCGGCCCAGGACATCCTGAAGGCCACCAAGCAGGCTTTCCGCGAGTTCTACTTCCGCCCCGTCCAGATGTGGCGGATGAGCAAGATGATGCTGGGCTCGGGCGACCTGGGGATGGTGTGGGGTGTGTGCAAGAACTTCCTGTCGTGGATCTACGGCAAGAAGGAAGACCGCGTGGTGCCCAAAGTGCTCGAAGGGGGCCCCCAGCTTTCCGGGGGCGTCAACCCCGAAGATGCCCGCAAGGCCCTGCACTCCCTGCCCGTGCTGGAAGCCCCGCGCCTGGACGC
>JAJXSS010000265.1 GCA_021784455.1 Planctomycetota bacterium | reverse complement strand
CCGGGGACACCCTCATCGTCGATGCCTCCAACGGCTTGGTGATCCTCAATCCCGACGCCGCGCAGTTGATGGAATACCGCCAGTTCCAGGCCCGTATGGCGGCCGTCGAGACCACGCTGGGTGAAATCGCCCACCTGCCGGCCATGACGCTCGACGGCACGCCCATCACGGTGCAGGCCAACATCGAGTTCCCCCACGAGATCCCCATTGCCCTCCAGAAGGGCGCCACGGGCATCGGCCTGTACCGCACCGAGTTCCTGTACCTGGCCAGCGAGCAGGCCCCCAGCGAAGAGCAGCAGTTCGCAGCCATCTGCGAGGCCTCGCGCATGCTCGAGGGCCGGCCGCTGACCATCCGCACCCTGGATCTGGGCGCCGACAAGCTGGCCCGCTGGGCCGAAGCCGATGCCCTGGGCGTGGTGCCCGAGGCCAATCCCTTCCTGGGGGCCCGTTCCATCCGCCTGTGCCTGCAGAACCTGCCCCTTTTCAAGACCCAGCTCCGGGCCATCCTGCGGGCCAGCACCCAGGCCAATCTGCGGATCATGTTCCCTATGATCTCTTCGGTGATGGAACTGCGTCAGGCCCGCATGGTGCTGGCCGACGTGATGGAGGACCTGGAGGAGGAGGCAACGCCCTTCAAGCACGACATTCCCGTGGGCATCATGGTGGAGGTGCCTTCCGCCGCCCTGCAGGCCACCACCCTGGCTCGCGACGCCGATTTCTTTTCCATCGGCACCAACGACCTGATCCAGTACACCGTGGCGGTGGACCGCGGCAACGAGCGGATCGCCAGCCTGTACACCGGGGCTCACCCCGCGGTGCTCAAACTGATCAAGGAAACCGTGCGCGCCGCCCAGCGGGCCCGCACCGATGTAAGCCTGTGCGGCGAAATGGGCGGGGATCCGCTCTTCCTGCCCGTGCTGCTGGGGATGGGGCTGCGCAGCGTATCCATCGCACCCCCCGCCATTCCCGAAGCCAAGCGGATTATCCGTTCCGTGACCCTGGCCCAATGCCAGCGTATGGCCCGCAAGGTCCTGTCGCTGGATACCGACCGGGAAGTCACCAACTTTGTAACTGACCAGATGCAGCGCCTGGTGCCCGACGCCTTCCACCGGCGCAGCATCGAACCCTAGAACCCCCGAGCATGCAGAGTCCCAGGGACCAACTTCAAGACGCGTCGCAGCCGGACCTGAGAGTCCTGGCGCCGCGCCGCCGGCTTCGCGGCCGGCTGACACTCCGGGCGCTGCAGGCCACAGATTGAACTGCCTTTACCCATGCCCAAACGTGAAATGCTGATCAACTTCGTCCCCGGCGAAGAGTGCCGGATTGCCATCGCCGAGGCCGGCCGCCTGGAAGAGTTTTACCAGGAGCGGGCCAGTGCCGAGAGCCATGTCGGCAATATCTACAAGGGCCGCGTATCCAACGTCGAGCCCGCCATCCAGGCGGCCTTCGTGGATTTCGGCCTGGAACGCAACGGCTTCCTCCATATTTCCGACCTCCATCCCATGTACTTCCCCGGGGATCACAAGGAAGAAACGGAACTGGTGGGCCAGAAGACCCCGCGCCGCGAACGCCCGCCCATCCAGCGCTGCCTGCGCCGCGGGCAGGAGATCCTGGTGCAGGTGCTCAAGGAGGGCATCGGCACCAAGGGGCCCACGCTCACCAGCTACCTGTCCGTGCCCGGACGCTACCTGGTCATGATGCCCTACATGGAGCGACTGGGAGTCTCCCGCAAGATAGAAGACGATGAGGCCCGCCGCGAAAGCCGCAAGATCCTCGAGGAACTCAAGCCCCCCGAGGGCTTCGGCTTCATCATCCGCACGGCCGGCATCGGCCGGGCCAAGACCGATCTGAAGCGCGATCTGGCTTACCTGGTGCGTCTGTGGAAGACCATCGAGCGGCGCATGAAATCGGACGAGCCCGTGGGCGAGTTGTACACCGAAAGCGACCTGCTCATCCGCACCCTGCGCGATGTCTACTCCACCGACATCGAACGCATCATCGTGGACAACCCCGTGGCCGGGCGGCGGGCCCGCGATTTCCTGGCCATCGCCTCACCCCGGGCCGGGTCCAGCGTGCTGCTTTACAAGGACCCCGTCCCCCTCTTCCACCGCTTCAACATCGAAAGCCAGATCGAGAACATCAACGCCCGCATGGTGGCGCTGCCTTCGGGCGGCTCGCTGGTCTTCGACCAGGCCGAGGCCCTGGTGGCCATCGACGTCAACTCCGGCAAGTTCCGCGACAACCGCGATGCGGAAACCACAGCCTACAAGACCGATATGGAGGCCTGCGATGAGGTCTGCCGGCAGCTTCGCCTGCGCGACCTGGGCGGGGTGGTGGTGATCGACATGATCGATGTGCACCAGTCCAAGCACCGCCGCGAGATCGAGCAGCGCTTCCGCAACAACCTCAAGAACGACCGGGCCCGCACCCAGGTCCTGCCCATGAGCCGCTTCGGCATCATCGAGATGACCCGCCAGCGCATGCGGCCGAGCCTGACCAAGAGCACCTACACCCCCTGCGCCTACTGCCAGGGCCGCGGTCAGGTTAGAAACGCCGAAACCGTCGTGCTGGATGTCATGCGCCGCCTGGCCCTGGCCATGCAGAAGGCCGAGGTGACGCGGATTGAGCTGATGGTCAGCCCGGATGTGGCCTTCCAGCTCCTGAACAAGAAGCGGGCCATGCTGGTGGCCCTGGAAGAACGCTACCACAAACCCGTGATGGTGCGGGTCAACGCCGGGGGCGCCGTGGACTTCATCGAACTGGCCTGCTTCGACCACCGCAACAGCGCCGTGCCCGGCGAAATGGTGGCCGGCCTGGGCCAGCCCACGCTCGAACCCGTCGAGACCGATGGCCCCGAGCCCGAACTGGAGGATGTGGCAGCGGCTGAAGAAGAAGAGACGCTTGCGGAGGAACCCGAGCCCGCCCCCCCCGCCCAGGCGCTGACCGAACCGGGCCCTGAAGACGAACTGCTCGCTGCTCCCCAGGATTTGGCCGAGGATGAGAACATCGAACTGGACCGGCCCACCCGGCCGGGGGCCGGCCCAGGCCATCGCCCGAACCAGGCCCGCGGCCAGGGTCAGCAGGCCCCGCAGCAGGGCCAGACCGGAGGCAAACGCCGCCGGCGCCGCCGCGGTCGCCGCGGCCGCGGACACGGCCAGGGCCAGCCCCAGCAGGGCATGGCTCCGGCTGCCACCGCGCCTCCGCCCGGCGACACCAGCCCCGGCCTGTTCGACGCGGAGCAGGCGGACGCTCGGGGAACGTCCCAGGCCCCCGCGCCGGCCGAGGTCCCAGCGCCGCCGGAAGCCCCCCAGCAACCGGCTCCGCCCGCCCCGCCCAGAAGCGCGCCCACGATGCCGGCTGCATCCACCGGCAACACTCTGCCGCCGCGGCCGCAGGGACAGCCCCAGCCGCCGCAGGGATTGGGACTGCATCGCCGGCGCCGCCTCAGCCGTCATGGCCACGTCGCCTTGCCGGGCATGGCCGGCCGCAACCCCAAGGTCCTGCCGCACCGCCACTCTCCGCACGGGGGCCAGACGCCCGGTGGCAGCCTGCCCTCGGGTTCGGCCGCTGGCGGCAAACCCCCGGGGTCCCAGGCCCCCAGCGCGACCAGCGGTTCCAGCCCGGGTAAGCCCTCGGCCACCGGTGGCGCATCCGGCAGCGGCGGGTCCGGGCCCAGCCGCGGCTACCGCAATACCATCGTCCCCAACGACTAACGCAGGGCTGGGCTGACCCAACCCCTTGGGGTGTGCCGGGCCAGGCTGGTACGATCCGAGGCCGTCCTCGGCAGCCTTAGAGCCACCGGCAATCTGGCAACGCTATGCCTACCGAGACGCACTCAACCTCCGCCCCCGATCCCATCCCGGCCCCGCCCGGTCAGCGGCGGCTGATCGTGCTCGGCAGCACGGGCAGCATCGGCGTCAACACCCTGCGCGTGGCCGAGCACCTCGCCTCGGCGGGGCTCATGAACATCAAGGTGGTGGGTTTGGCCGCCGGCCGCAACGCCCAGCGGTTGATTGAGCAGGCCCGCGAATTCCACCCCCAGGCCGTGGCCGTGGCCGACCTCGCCTGCGCCAGCGAGGTCAAGAAGGCACTGCCGGGCACGCCCGTTCTGGCCGGTCCGGAGGCCGCCCGTGAACTGGTGCAATCCCTGGATGCCACCGACCTGACGGCCGCCATTGTGGGTTCGGCCGGCATCCAGGCTACGCTGGCCGGCATCCAGAAGGGCATGCGTATCGGCCTGGCCAACAAGGAAACCCTCGTGGCCGCCGGAGCCCTGGTCAAGCCGCTGTGCCGGGCCCACCACGCCCCCCTGCTGCCGGTGGACAGCGAGCATTCGGCCATCTTTCAATGCCTGGCAAGCCAGGGGCCAGGGGCTAGGGGCAAGGGGCAAGCGGATTGCGGGCCGGATACGAGCCACGTCAAACGCATCGTCCTCACGGCATCCGGTGGCCCTTTCCGCACGGTGCCGCGGGAGAAGATGGTCCAGGCGACGGTGGAAGAGGCCCTGAATCACCCCACCTGGAAAATGGGGGCCAAGATCACCATCGACTCGGCCACCCTGATGAACAAGGCCCTGGAGATCATCGAGGCCCACTGGCTGTTCGACCTGCCTTCGGACAAGATCGCCGTCATCGTGCATCCCCAGTCCATCGCCCACAGTTTTGTGGAGTTCACCGATCACTCCATCCTGGCCCAGTTGGGGCCCCCGGACATGAAAACCCCGATCCAGTATGCCCTGACCTGGCCCGGCCGCCTGGCCGGCTGCAGCCAGCCCATGGATTGGTCACGCCTGGGACAACTGGAGTTCTTTCCCCCGGATTTCGACAAGTTCCCGGCCTTGAAGCTGGCCTACGATGTCATTGATGCCGGGGGCACCGCCGGAGCGGTCTTCAATGCCGCCAACGAGGCTGCCATGGCCGCATTTCTGGACCGGAAAATCCGCTTTGGCCGGATCGTGGATCTGGTGGCCCAGGCCCTGGCGGCCCTGCCTCCCCGGCCGGCCGATACCCTGGAAGCCATCCTGGCCGCCGATCAGGCCGCTCGGGACTTCGTTAATAACTTGATCGGGAACCGCTGAGTCGTTAACTCGTTAATTCGTTGGCTCGCCCAGCCTGCCCTCACAACCACCTGCTGAGACTTTCCGATATATATGCCAAGTGGTTCGGCTTGGCCGCCAGCCCCCGCCGGCAGATGCCCTCGGCCGAATGCGTGGATGAACGAGTTAACGAATTAACGCCCCCTGATCTTTTCCGCCCCGCGAACGTAGGATACCTCATGGATTTACTTCCCTCCTTCAGTTCCCTGGCCGGCATTCTGGTTATGGTGATCGGCTTTGGGTTCCTGATCTTCGTTCACGAACTGGGCCACTTCCTGGCCGCCAAGGCCGTCCGCATCAAGGTCACCCAGTTTGCCATCGGTTTCGGCCCGGCCGCCTTCGCCTGGCGCAAAGGGATCGGCTTTCGCAAAGGCTCGACCGAACCCGAATATGAAGCCAAATTGAAAGCCGCCCTCCAGGAGCGCGGCTCGGGGGCAGCCCCGCCCTCCCCGGCCGCCTTGCACCTGGGCGAAACCGAATACCGGCTCAACTGGCTGCCCCTGGGCGGCTACGTCAAGATGCTCGGGCAGGAGGACATGGATCCCACGGCCAAGAGCAGCGATCCCCGTTCCTTCAATATGAAACCGGCCTGGGCCCGCGCCATCGTCATTTGCGCGGGCGTGTTCATGAACCTGGTGTTCGGGCTGCTCTTTTTCATGGTGGCCTTCCTGCACGGCGTGGCGTTCCCGCCGGCCGTGGTCGGGGCGACCGTGCCGGGCATGCCCGCGGCCGAAGCCTACGCCCTGGGCCACGACCACGACCCGGCCTTCCAGGGGCTCAAACCCGGCGATGTCATCGCCGACCTTAACGGCAAACCGGTGACCGATTTCCTCGACCTGCAGATCGGCACCGCCTTAAGCGAAGAGGGCACCCCCCTGCGTTTGACGGTGGATCGGCCGGGAATGAAGACGCCCCTGCAGTTCTCGATGGTGGCCCAGAAAGACCCCATCACTCAGCTTCTGGCTGTGGGCATCCGCCCGCCGACTTCCCTTCAGGTGGCCAGGGTCGCGCCGCCGGATTCCCTGCCGCGGGCCCTGACCTCGGCCGGCATCAAATCGGGCATGTCCATTGTCGCGGTCAACGGCCGCAAGGTCGCGCGTTTTGACCAGGTCGAAACCGCCGTCACCCAGGCCGCCGGCCAGCCGGTGGCGGTCACGTTTCAGGACGGGGCCGAACACCAGGTCACCCTGCCCCTGCGGGCCCAGCCCGAATTCTCCATCTCCCCTTCCGGCCAGTTGAACACGCTGGGGCTGGAAGCGCCGGGCATCGTGGAATCGGTGCAGGCCCATTCACCCGCCCAGGGCATGGGCCTTGAGCCAGGCGACCTGCTGGCCCGGGTGGCCAGTGTGGATTGGCCGGCCTTCGACAAGGTGGCAGGGCTGATCGAAGCCTCCCACGGTCAACCGGTGCCAGTAACCGTCTTGCGCCATGGCCGGCTGGTGGATCTCAAGCCCACCGCCCCCAACCGCCAGAATCACCTGGGTTTCAGCCTCAACGCCGCCCTGGACCGGAACTTCGTGGCCGGCGTCACCACCCAGAGCCCCTTTGCCGCCCTGGACCTCAATCCCGG
>JAJXSS010000264.1 GCA_021784455.1 Planctomycetota bacterium | reverse complement strand
CAGGGCCAGGAGTTCGACCAGCCCGGGGGTGTCCGGGCTGAAATACTGCATGCCCTTGGCGGTGTGCGAGTGATCCAGAATCCAGTGCACAAAGCAGGGGTATTTGCGGCCCTCGTAGGGCACCTCCCCGAACCCGCCCTCGTAACCGCCGTACATCGTCCGGTGCAGTATCTGTAACAGTTCCTCGAACTGCCGGCCTTCATCCCGGACGCTGGTGCGGGCATCCACGGCAAACGTGAGCTGGTCCACTGTTTGGTTCTGCTCATCCAGGAGACGCACGGTGTGATCGCCCAGGGCTCCGCCGACGACCAGGCTGACCTCGGGCGCCGCTGGAGCGCGGAAATACTCGATGCCGGCGCCATCGCACACGGCCAGCGTCTGGCCGCCGGCCGCACAGAGGGTGAGCGTCTCCAGGGGCTGGGCCGTCCAGCCACGGGCGGGACGGACAAGGTGAAGGCGCAGGGGGGAGGCCACGTGATGGATGGCTGCTGGTGATGGGGGCATCGCTTGATCCCTGGTGTCGGCTCCGGTACCAAAATCCCCTGGAGCAAGGCGGAGGCTCCTGGCCTTCAACCCCGGATCGTATCGTCCTGTCTACCTTCTTCGCTCGATAATCGCCCGGACCGTTTCGGCTCCGCTTACTTCGATCGGCCTGGGAATGCGGTAGCGAATCGGTCCGTGCCGCGTCGGCTTCTCCACCTCGATCGGCCCATGCGGTGTCGGCAACGTTGCCCGGAAGGTCCAGGGCAGCGGGGCTGCGGCTTGCAGGGTGATGCGGCCGAATCCGGGGGCGGTGGGAAGCAGGCCCAAGAGGTATTGGCCCGCCAGCGGTACGGCCCCCGAACTCCATCCATGGCACAGGCTCTTGGGCCAGGTGTGCAACCCGTATGCACCGATGCCGCGGACCATCGGCTCGTAGCTTTCCCATACGGTCGCCGCATCGTGCCTCTCCAGCATGTCACCGATGTACTGGCGCATGTTCAGGATCGCCCCGGCCGGATCCCCGCAGGCCGCCCGCGCCGCCTGCTCGTAGTAGGCGTAATACGGAGTGACGATCCGGGCGATGCGGTCGTTGTTGAACACCCGGGCCAACAGCACCGGTTTGATAGCTTCGGCACAGGCCCCCGCGAACACCGCCCGCGCGTTGGCCTGCCGCGAGGGGCCCGATGGCCCCAGCCGGATCTTGCGCCCGTAGCTCTGCTGGTAGTGCACATCCGGCTCTAGCTGCATGCGCCAAGGGCCCCGTTCGCTCTGGTTCAGCGTGTGGTGAAACCCCCGCTGCGGATCGAAGAACCGCCGCCGGACCAGTTGGACGAGTTGGCGGGCATGGGCGGAATAAACTTGCTGCTCCCGGCCACGCCCCAGCCAGCCGGCAATCCAAGCCGCGTTGCTCAGGGCCTCGGCGTACGCGCACTGCAGCCAGCAGAGTTCCTCAAAACGTCCCCCCCGCGGCAGCGGCGACCAGTCCACGAAGCCAATGCCAAACTGGTATTCCACGCCTTCGCCGCGCACCAGTCGCCCCTGGGGGTCCGTCTGCGTCCGACCGGCCCAGGACAGCATCCGGCGGATCCGGTCATACACCGGCTGGATGCACGGGCGTGCCCGCCCGAAGGTCAGGATATGAGCCTTGAGCATGGCGACACAGTCGAAGGAGAAGTTGGGGATGGCATTGGCCCAGGAATCCACAGGCAATTTCAGCATCATGGCTTCCGTCGGCCCTGGATCGAGGAACACGGAATCCAGCGTGGCCTTGGCGATGCGGGCATCCCCATACCAGCCGTGGCGGTCGCGTTTGATCCCATCCCAGATGGTGTCTGGCCGGGCGCAGAGGCGGGCCGTGTAGACCGAGCTTTGCCACACCCGCTGAAAGCGCGCATCCGAGCACCAGAAGTCTCCCGGCCGGCCCCGGAACGTGAATCGGCAGTGCACCACCGCCCGTTTCAACAGCAGATTCCGCTCCAGGTCAAAGCAGTTCAACCGCACGAAGCGGAAACCGCGCGAGGCATACCTCATGCGCTGGCGGCCGGAGGCTACCTTCCACAACTCTTTGGCCGGAAGCTGGGCGTGGCAGATGCTGGGCAGGCCCACCCCCTCGGCTTCGGGAACGGACTCGCCGAAGCCCAGAAACAGGGTGACGGGCCCTGGCGTTTCCACAACCAGTTCCAGTTCTCCCTCCAGTTCGGTGCCAAAGTCCAGGACCAGGTCGGCTCGACCCTGAGCGTCGGCCTGCACCTTCACCGGCCCCGGATCATGGTGCAGATCCAAGGCCCCCACCCAGCGCTGCGGCAGGGCATTCCGCGGCTGCTGCCGCACGACGGCATAGGGGAATACCGCCAGGGCCGTGCCATGCGCGTTCACCGGCCGGCCTCGCCAGTCATACAACGGATCAGGACTCAGGCTGGTCGGATGCAGATAAGGCATTCTTCCTTTCCACGGCCCTTCGCCCACGCGGACAGGAGAAGAACGAGGGGTCTCATGGTTGCTCCTTGATGTCCACGGTCATTGTGTTCGATGCGGTTCAGCCCCCACGGTGCCTCCGCGGGCCGCCGCATCAGGGCGTCGCGCCGTCATACACCACCTCGTAGTAAATGGTGTGGGTGTGAGCCCCGTCCAGGGTGACCTTGCCATCGACGGGCTTAAGGGTTTGACCGGTACGCCGGCCATCCTGGTCCAGCACGTAGATGGTGGGGGTTCCGCTCCGCTTGAAGGTCAGGTCCACGGTCACGGGCTCGACCAGCAGCGGCGGCCCCCCGCGGGCGATCAGGTTCCCCTGGATCATCTTCATTCCCGTGTTGCGCACCCGGGCGATGGTGGTGATCAACAAGTGCCGGTCCGTGGCAATCGCGCCCTGGCGGTCCAGGGCGGTGACGTAGATGGCGGCATAGGGGGTGTGGGAGGTGAGGACCACATCCTTGAGATCGATGGTCTTGCCGTCGGCAAAGCCCACCACGGCCTGCGTTCCGGGGGTGTCGATGGTGATGTAACCGTCGCGGGGCGTCCGACCGGCCTGCCAGGCGAGCTGGCCATCGACCGAACGTACCAAGCCATCGTGAATGTAGGGGCTGAGGTTGGCGGTGGCTGTGGGCTCAAAAGCCGGGGTCAAGGCTACCACGCTGCGGCCCACGGCCAGACTGGCCGCGGGAATGGTCTTGGAGCCGAACTCCTTGACATCGTACCCCTGCTGCACCTTGTCCTCGAAGCCCAGCTTGCCTTCCAACAGCGACGGCACGTTCACATTGCGGGTGAAGGTCGTCTGCGCTTCCTTCACATCCCCGCGCAGCACCTGCCGGGCCACGGCCGGGAAGACTCCCAGGATCTGCGGTGTCACCACGTCCCATTCCTCTCTCAACTCCTTACGGAATGTGCCGTTATCGCCATTCTGGAAGATGAAGGACACATCCCAGCCGTTAAGTCCCATGCCATAGGCCCCCAGAATGGCCGGACCTTCCACCCCGAATTCATTGGGGAAGCAGTGGATCCATTCCGAGAGCATGAACGGCCGATCGGCCACCTGGTCCATGCCGGCGCTGAGCATGCCCCCACCGGGGCTGGCCAGCATGGAACCGGTGCCGCTGAAGTAGTTGTGACGGTCCACCAGGTCCGCCCGGGCATCGGAAGCCAGGTTCAGGAAGTGGGCGATGCCGCTGCCGGCCTGCCAGTTGGACTGCAGGAGCAAGCCCTTGTATCCCGTGGCCCGGATGGCCGCGGTGTAGCGGTCATAGAACGCGTTCTGCTGGTCGTACAAGAAGTTCATGGTGTCCAGCAACCGCTGCTTGCGTGGTTTCATCTGCTTGTCGAGCTGGGCCGAATCGAAATACCACGGGTTGCCCACGGGGTAGATCACCCCCTTGGCCCAGGACTCATCCGCCATCTGCTCATTCTTGAAGCAGCCGATGGTGCCCGGTCCCCAGGCGACCTGCAAAGCCTGTTCACTGCCGTACTTCTTTTTCAGCCAGGCAAAAAACGCCCGGCCGGCCCGCTCCTTGATGGCCGGAATACGCTGCAGAGCATTCAGCGTGGTATAGAAGAAGATATCGTTCTCATTCACCATCTCGATGTTGAACAGGCCCGGATCATCGGCATAGCGCAGGTGGGTGTAGGGATTGGTGTGGTTGAGCAGCGTGATGATCTGGCCGATCTGAAGGTCCTGCAAGGACTTGCTGAACCACAAAGCCCCCTGGGGGGCATTATGCCAACCCGGGCCACTGGTCGGCAGTTCGCTTACGAAAGGGACCTTGGCGGCATCGTCGGGGCCCACGCGCGGGTACCCGAAGTTGGCCGACAGTTCCACGTACAGACCGTGCTGCTTGAGCTGCTGGAAGAAGTAATCCATGTTGTCCAGACGCGTGGGGTCGTACTGGTCGAAGCTGGTATGGCTCAGGATGCCATCCCAACTGAAACCACAGCCGAACTTGTGGAAGCGCACCGCGTTGATGCCATAGTGGGCGTAGAACGCCGCATCCTGCTGGGCCTGTTCATGAGGCGGGGCGCACTTGGCAAAGCAGCAATTGATGCCCCAGAGCTTGAGGGGCTGGCCGTGGTAGATCAGTTCTTCCCCCTGGCGCGTGATCCGGCCGAACTTGCCGGCCGGGGCATCCAGCCAGGAACTCAGGTCGATGACGCTGCCCTGGGAAGGCTGCCCGGTGCCCTTCCACGGGAACCACTGGCTCCCATCCGCGGGCATGGGCACACTCTGGGGGGTGAGGTAGAACCGGGCCTGGGCGGGCAGTTCCACGGTCATGGCCATATGCTGAACGCTGCCCGCGGCCAGATGGTCCTGAGCCAGGGCGATGCGCAGATCGCCGCCCATGGTGGCGGCCGTAGGTCGGTCCATCGTGATGGTGCAAGTCTGGCCGGACCCATCGTGCAGTTCCACTTGCTGCAGGGAGGAAGTCAGCGGCCCTTGCCCCAGGGGCAGGTTCTTGACCACCTGACCATGCGTATCGTGAAGCACCAGCCGCCCGGGCCCCAGCAGGGTCTGGCCGGGGTGAACGGCCAGCACGGCCAGGGTCAGGTCGGTATCGCGCTCGACGCCGAAGGTGACGTTAATGGTGAATTTTCGGGGCCCGTCCGGGGTGACCGTAAGCTGGTAATGCAGGGGCACCCCGCTGTTGCCCAAATTGCCCGTCAGGGCGGCCTGGGCCCCCGCACCCTGAGGCTCGAACGCCCCGCGCATGCCGGTCCAGCCCCAGTGCGGCCCCCAGACGGTGGGAATGAATCTCACCAGATCCTGGCCGTCGGGGGTCAGCACCTTGACCAGCGAATTCTGGGTAAACACGGTCCACTCCCCGGCCGGGGCTTGCGGCGCGGTTTGGACACGGACGCTCACAGCGGAGCTCGCCACGAGCCCGGCGGCACAGACAGTGCCGCCCATTGCCAGGGTCAGACACAGGGCGATCAGCTTGCGAACCATCAAAGACTCCTTTGGGGTAGGGGCGTTAAACCGGTGGCATCACCGCCCCGCGCACAGCGCTGCGATTCTTGGGGGTAGCGCTCGATTCCTCCACCCAGGGAATCTGGTGGGCGGTCATGGCGTTGGCGGCCGGGGCACCCGCGGCCAGGCTCTTGGCGTACTGGGTCATCTGGTCCACGGCGTAGTTGAAGCTAAGGACGTTGTTGGTCGGCACACCGTTGATCCGCTGCGGTTCGCCGAGGGTGCCGATGTAGTCGATCTGGTTGGACAGGCCCCGGGCACTGATGGCGTTCAAGATCGGCGTCTGGAACTGGCTGACAAAGGCGTCGGGCTTCAAGGTCAATGCGGAATAGCCGAAAGTCGTCGTGGGGGCCAGGTAGACGATGTTGTTCGCGGGAATGGCGCGGGCCTGGGCATACGCATTGGCAATGCGCACCGCCCATTCCTCGTTCGGATTGACCACCAGCAGCATGTTCTCTCCGCCGCCGCCGGCGCGGGCCCCCGGAACGCAAGCCAGGGTGGCCCCGGCCAAAGCGGCCCAGGCCAGGAAGGAGGCGACACGACGGCGCGACAATCGAGGGCGATTCCTCATTGCATCTCCTTATTTCCCGGAGTTTCCGAACCGCCTTCGCGCATCTGGGGCACAGTGATCGCCCAGGGCACGCGCGGCGCGCCTCTTGCCATCCCCGGCCGGTGAAGCGTTCCTGGTTCCGTCAGCCGCGCCTGGCGTGGCATCATGACCAGCGCGCTTGAGTCAGGGCTTGGTCATGTCATCCAGGGCGAGGGTTTTCTGCTGCCAGTAGGGCAGCAGGCCCAAGCCGCCGTTGTAAGGCTGGTTGATGAGCGTCATGGCGTGGCCATCCAGAAAGAGCACGTTGGTGGAATTGTTGGGGTGACGGATGGCGTGATTGTAGTTGGACCCGACCACGGCGGCCCCCCAGTTGTTCGCAGGGCTGGCCACCCCGCCCAGGTTGCCATAGAGCCCGACGCCGCTGGCAAGCTTGCCCAAGCCGCCGGGATTGAAACGCGTGCCGGTGGAGTCCAGAAACGACAGCAGGAGCGCGGGCGAGGACCGCGCGGCGGAAATGTGCCAGTAACGCGGGGTCCAGGGTGGCGATTTGCCGGACTGACGATTGGGATAGGTCCAATTACACTGGGCATAGCTGGCGAAATGGGCGTAGCGCGGGTCCAGAGAGTTTGTGTCTTCCGGGCAGCGCCACACCGAAGTGAGCTGGACCCGCCCCCACGATTGGGTCGTGTCCCGGGAATCCCGATCGCCCTTGTA
>JAJXSS010000263.1 GCA_021784455.1 Planctomycetota bacterium | reverse complement strand
GGGCGGCGGCGCCGCCGGTGCAGATCACGGAGTTGGTGGATTTGCCGTAGATCAGGCCGCAGCCGCCGGTGGCCACGATCACGGCGTCGGCGGGGAAGGCCTGGATCTGCATGGTGCGCATGTCCTGGGCCACGATGCCCTTGCACACGCCGGCGTCGTCCAGCACGGGCCAGAGGAACTCCCAGAACTCATGCTTGATCACCTGGCCCTGGGCCTCGCAGCGGCGCACCTGCTCATCCAGGGCGTAGATCATCTGCTGGCCGGTGGTGGCCCCGGCGAAGTGGGTGCGTTTAAAGAGCGAGCCGCCGAAGAGGCGCAGGTCGTGATGGCCTTCGGCCGTGCGGTTGAACGGCACGCCCATGCGGTCCAGGAGCTTGATGATCTCGGGGGCCCAGTGGCACATGTCGTACACCGGGGCCTGCTGGGCCAGGTAATCGCCACCGTAGAGCGTCTCGCGGACGTGCTCGTCTTCGGAGTAGCCCTGCTGGCGGGCCACTTCATTGCAGGCATTGATGCCGCCCTGGGCGCACACGCTGTGCGAACGTTTCACGGGCACCATGGAAAACAGGTCCACGGCCGTGCCGGCCTCGGCGATGCGGATCGAGGCCGCCAGCCCCGCCAGGCCACCGCCCACAATAATGACGCGTGCTTTGGTGTTTTTAGCCATGTCTGATCGGGTGGGTGCAGCCCACCGCTTCCTCTTCGTCGGTTCGACCGGGGCCCGAACCTCGGGTCTGTCTGTTACCGGGCATCCTTCAACGACAGGGTGCTGCCGGCAGGGGTGTTGGCGATGCGTTCGATGCTCTCAAAGTTCAGCTTGCCGGCCTGGTAGTCGGCGGCCATGGCCGCGTAGGCCTGCTGCTGCACCTGGGGGGCCTTGTCCTTGTAAGTCACGGCGCCCACCAGGGCGGCCGAGGCGAAGGCCGCCAGGGCCACAAAGACGACCGCGCACACGTAGCCCCAGCGCCGCTGGGCGGCCACGCTGACGGTCAGGCCCCAGGTGATGGCGGCCGTCCACAGGCCGTTGGCGAAGTGGTAGACCACGCTGAGCACGCCGATGATGTACAGCACCAGCACGGCCGTCTGATTCAGGGCCACGGAAGTGGAGTAGTGGGCCAGGTCCACCACGTGGTGGTCATACAGCCCTTTGGAGAAGAAAGGCGTGTACCAGCCCAGCAGGTTCCAGCGCCAGCGCAGGATGGCCACGTGCAGCAGGATGAAGATCAGGGCCAGCACGCCCGTCACCCGTTGCAGGGTGTAGCGCCAGTTGGCCATATAGCCGTAGGCCACCGAGTTGGGTTTGCCGGTGAAGGTATAGATCAGGCCCAGCACCGCATGGAAGGCGATGGGCAGCCAGAGCACGAAGATTTCCATCCACAGCAGGGCCGGCTGGCTGTGGATCCAGTTCACCTCGTGCTGGAAGCTGCCCAGCAGCATCTGCATGTTGGTGAACAGGTGGAAGGCCACGAACGCGCCGATGGGGATGATGCCCGACAGCGAGTGCAGGCGGCGCAGGAGGAAATGGTTGTTGCGGCAGACCAGACCGACTCCGGTGGGGGCGGCAGGGGCGACGGCGGCGTGTTCGGACACGGCGGCGATCCTTTCTGTCAGGGTGTCTGGCCCCTGGAACCGTCCCGCGGAATGACGTTCGGACCGGGACGTTGGGGGCGAACAGCCGGAATCATCGGCAGGCTGAATCCTCAGACGATACTCACCTCCGCTGAAACGTCAACCCGGGCAGCGGGCTCCTGCCGGCGCAGGGTGCGACCTCGGGCGTGGGGAGGGCGCGGCGGCGCCCGCGTGGGGTCGTGTCGTGCCGGGGCCGCCGCTGGCGGCTCAGAGGGCATCCCGCCCGCCCCCAACGAGCCCAGCCCGAGGGGACAGGCGCAATCTTGGGCCCGGGGCGGGGATGCCGCGGCCGCCGCGCTCGTATAGCTGAGGGTGACTGCAGGCGGGATTGGGACGGCCCCGCTCCGGAGGCCGCCGCCAAAACGGCTACCCGGTGTGCTATGATCCCCCAACTTGTCCGGGGCCGAGCCCGCGCCGCGGGTCAGCCGCCCCGGCGTTTTTTTTGTCCGTCCCCTGACCGCGTGGAAGTGTCCGATGATGAACGATTTTTTGTCCCGGCTGTGCAGCCTTCTTGCGGGATTGGTTCTGGCCGCCATCCTGGCCCTGGGCTTAAGCGCCTGCGGCAAGGAGCAGCCATTCACCTTCACCCGCCCGCCCGCTCCCGTCCAGGTGGCCACGGCCATCCGCCGCAACGTGCCCCAGTACCTGGATGAGGTGGGCACGTGCCAAGCCCGCGAGATGGTGGTGATCCAGCCCCAGGTTTCCGGCCGCATCACCGCCCTGCACTTTACCGACGGCCAGGATCTCAAGGCCGGCCAACTGCTGTTCACCATCGACCCCGCCCCCTTCCAGGCCCAGCTCGACGCCGCCCGGGCCGCCTTGGCCCAGGCCCAGGCCGCCCGGGACATCGCCGACATCAACTTTACCCGTGCCCGGCGTCTCATTGCCAGCAAAGCCATCGCCCAGCAGGAATACGACACGGCCCGTAATGCCGTGGCGGTGGCCAAGGCCCAGATCGAGTCGGCCCAGGCGGCCGTGGAAACCGCCCGCCTCAACCTGGGTTACTGCGATATTCGCTGTCCCATCGACGGCCGGGCGGGCCAGCGTCTGGTGGACCCGGGCAACATTGTTACGGCCAACACCACCAGTCTCCTGAGCGTGCAGCGTCTGGACCCCATCTACGCCGACTTGACGGTCAGCGAGAATGACTTGACGGCGGTGCAGCAGGCTATGGCGGCCGGCCCGCTGGACGTGCACGTGCGTCTGCCCGACGAGCCGGACCGGCCGATCGACGGCAGGCTGACCTTCCTGGACAATGCGGTGGCGAACGGTACCGGCACCATCCGGCTGCGGGCCACGGTGCCCAACGCCGACCATCGCTTGTGGCCGGGGCGGTTTATCAAGGTCCGCCTGATCCTGCGCCGTCTGCCCCAGGCGGTGCTGGTGCCGGCCGCCGCCATCCAGGTTTCCGCCGAGGGGAATTTCGTCTTTGTCGTGGACCAGCAGTCCCAGGCCCAGTTCCGGCTGGTGAAGGTCGGCCAGCGCCAGGGGGACATGGTGGTCATCTCGGAAGGCCTGAAACCTGGGGAGCGTGTCATTACCCACGGTCAAATGACCGTCACCCCAGGGGCCAAGGTCCAGATCATCGCCCCCGGGAATGCCCCCACCACCGCTCCCGCCACCCAGGCCGGAGGCTCCCGGTGAACATTTCCGAACCGTTCATTCGCCGGCCGGTCATGACCGCGGTGCTCACGGCCTCGGTCATTCTCTTCGGGGTGCTGTGCTATCTGTCCCTGCCGGTGAACGACCTGCCCGCGGTGGACTACCCGGTCATCCAGGTGCAGGCCAACTATCCCGGGGCCAGCCCCGAGACCGTGGCCAACAACATCGCCACGCCCCTGGAACGCCAGTTCATGCAGATCAACGGGCTGGAGGTGGTCACCTCCAAGAGTACCCAGGGGCACGTCAGCCTGACGTTGCAGTTCGATCTGAGCAAGAGCCTGGATTCGGCGGCCACCGATGTGCAGACCGCCATCTCCCAGGCCTCGGGCCAGTTGCCGGTGGATCTGCCTTCCCCACCTACGCTCTCCAAGACCAATCCCAACGACCAGCCCATCATGTACATCGCCCTGACCAGCGACTCGGTCACCCAGGGCCAACTTTATGACTATGCCAGCACCCAGCTCGGTGAGCGCATCAGCATCCTACCGGGCGTCAGCCGCGTGGATGTCTACGGCACCCCGTCGGCCGTGCGCATCAAGGTCGATCCCTCGGCCATGTGGGCCCGGGGTATCACCGTCGATGATCTGACCAACGCCATCAAGAACTCCACGGCCTACGTGGGGGCGGGCCAGTTCGACGCCCCGTCGGGTACGCTGCTTCTGGAGCCTAAGGGCCAGGTGGAAACCGCTCAGGGCTACAACAACCTGATCATCGGCGGCACCCCCAGCGCCCCGGTGTACCTGCACGACGTGGCTAAGGCCGTCGATTCCGTCCAGGACGAACGGATTGCCATGCACTTCTGGGCCCGCGGCTACGGCACGCCCAAGGCCACGGTGATTGCGGCCGTTTCCCGCCAGGCCGGGGCCAACGCCGTCAAGGTGGCCGAGAGCATTCGCGCGGCCCTGCCGCTGATCAGCCAGGAAATCCCCGGTTCGGTCCGCGTCACGCTGGTCCACGACCGCTCCCGCACCATCGTCAACTCCGTCAATGATGTCCAGGTCACTCTCCTGATCGCTTTCATCCTGGTGGTGATCGTCATTTACGTCTTCTTGGGTCGGGCCAGCGACACGCTGATTCCGGCCGTGGCCCTGCCTTTGTCGCTGCTCTTGACGTTCATGGTCATGCGCATGCTGGGCTACAGCCTGGACAACCTGTCTCTCATGGCCCTGGTCCTGGCCATCGGCTTCCTCGTCGATGATGCCATTGTCTTCCTGGAAAACACCGTCCGCCGCATGGAGCATGGCGAAAAGGTGCTCGTGGCCACCTTCAACAGCGCCCGCGAGATCAGTTTCACCATCCTCGCCATGACCTTGTCGCTGGCGGCGGTGTTCATTCCCCTGGTCTTCATGTCGGGATTGGTGGGGCGCATCTTCCGCGAGTTCGCCGTCACCATCGTCGTGTCCATCATTGCCTCGGGGCTCGTCTCGCTGACCGTGACCCCTCTGATGTGCGCCCGCATGCTCAAGGACCGCGGGCCCGGAACCCGCATGACCTTGATGCAGCGCTTCATAGGCGCCATTGAAAAAGGCGTGCTGCACATATACGGCCAATCCCTGTGGTGGTTTCTGCGCCACCGCTGGGTATCCGCCCTGATCTGGATCGTATGCCTGGCCGGCACCCTGACGTTGCTCTACAAAATCCCCAAGACCTTCCTGCCCGTGGGCGACAGCGGCGTGATCTTCGGCATCTTCATGTCCCACGAAGGCTCCTCTCCCCAGCAGATGCACGCCGTGCAAGACGAGGTGGACAACGTGATCCACCACGACCCCAACGTCCTGTACTGCTTTACCATGAGCGGCAACGGCCAGTTCCTGGCCTCCAACCAAGGCATCACCTTCACCATGCTCAAGCCGGCCAATGAGCGTCTGCCCATCCAGGCAGCCGTCGGGCAGCTCATCGGCAAGATCGATGCCATCCCGGGGGCCGTCGCTTATCTGCGTCCCATGCCGGTGCTCCAGATCAGCACCGGCGCCACCGCCCAGACCCAGGGCCAGTACTCCTACACCATCTCGGGGATTAACCCCCAGCAGGTCTACGCCACCGCCGGAAAGCTCATGGCGAAGTTCCGTACCTGGCCGGGCTTCCTTTTCGTCAACTCCGACCTTTACGACCACACTCCCAGTCTCGATATCCGGATCCACCGGGACCAGGCCAGGACCTATGGCGTCTCCGAAACCCGTATTCTCAACCTCCTGCGCAACGCCTACTCCCAGAATTACCTCTACCTCATCAAGAAACCGGAAAACCAGTACCAGGTCATCCTGGAAGTCAAGGACTCGGATCGCCAGTTACCCTCCAATCTGTCCCTGCTCTATATCCGTTCCGATGATGGCAAGCGTATGGTGCCCCTGAGCGCCCTGGTGGACTGGCACACTTCATTGGGTCCCCAGACGGTCAACCATCTGGATCAGTTCCCCAGCGTCACCTTTTCCTTCCAGCTCAAGCCCGGCGTGGCCCTGGGTGATGCCACCAACTTCATCCTGGACACGGCCAAGACGATCGTGCCCTCTGACCTGCGTTCGGGCCTCCAGGGCGAGGCCCTCACGTTCCGCAACACGGTGGTCAACCTTGCCGTCCTCATGGTGCTGGCCGTGTTCGTGATGTATGTCATCCTGGCCATCCTCTACGAAAGCTACGTGCATCCCATCACCGTTCTGTCCACCCTGCCTACGGCCATGGTGGGCGGGCTACTGACGCTGTGGATTTTCAACGAGCATTTGTCGTTGTATGCCGGCGTCGGCCTGTTCATGCTCATGGGCATCGTCAAGAAGAACGGCATCCTGATCGTGGACTTCGCACGCGACCGGGTGGAGGCCGGGGAGACGGCCGTCAAGGCCATCCACGATGCCAGCCTGGACCGTTTCCGCCCCATCATCATGACCACTCTGGCCGCCGTGATCGGGGCCGTGCCCCTGGCGGTGGGGTTCGGCTCGGACGCCTCCTCACGCCGGCCCCTGGGCTTGGTGGTCGTGGGCGGGTTGATCGTGTCGCAGTTCATCACCCTGTACATCACGCCGGTGATTTACCTGTACCTGGAGCTGTTCCAGGAGAAGGTGCTCAACCGCACCTCCTTCTTCCACTCCGGGCACTCGCGGTTACCGGCCGACATCAACAACGTGGGCGAAACGGCCGGCGCACCCCTGCTGCCGCCGTCGGATCCGGAGCCCGAACGATGAGTAAGCGATTTTCGATTCTTGATTTTCGATTTGCGATTTTGCCGACCCGGTTGGCCTGTGGTGCGGTTGATTCGGCGCGGGCCGCCGGGTCTCCGCAGTCAAAAATCCGGAATAGAAAATCGAAACTTCCCGCCTTCCTCCTCTCCTTCGTGGGCCTCCTCTCGGGCTGCATGGTTGGCCCCAACTACCATCGCCCGCCCACCACCCTGCCCGACCGCTGGGGGGAGGCTCCGCCGG
>JAJXSS010000009.1 GCA_021784455.1 Planctomycetota bacterium | reverse complement strand
GCCGACGATAACACCCCCTCCGACCTGGCCACGGCCCCGTTTCTGATCGGACCTCTGAGCCATTATGCCCAGGCGGGGCTTTATAAGAACTTCCGCCGGCAAGGCGTCTGGATCGTCAGCGATGGCCGCAAACTCATCGTGCTTTCGGCCGTGTGCACCCATCTGCAATGCCTGGTCAAGTGGGATCCGGCGGCCCACGAGTTCGCCTGCCCCTGCCACCACAGCCACTTCAAGCTCGACGGCACCCCGCTGCCGCATCAGAAGGCCGATTCGCCCCTGGAACGCTGCCGGCTCACCCTCGTGAAAACGCCCACCGGCCCGCAGGTGCAGGTGGATCCCACGTTCACCTTCACCGATGATGAACTGGGAGATGAATTCGGCAAGCCGGGGGCCTATCTTTCCCTGTAACCACCGTGCGCGGGGCTCGGGGTTCGGCTCCGGTCCTGCGGCATCCCGTCGCTCGTATCAGGAATTCGGGCATGGACGCTACCGCTGCGCAGCCTGGCCCGGGCCCATCCGACGAGGCGGGGTCGGCCGGTCCCGTGCCCGGAGGTGAGCCAGGGCGGTCCGGCCGCTTGGCCGAGGATGTCTGGTCCCGGTGGCTGCTGGCCACGCGTCACGGCAACGACCCGGCGTATCAGCGGGTGGTCCAGGACGACCTTGGGCGCTTCAGCGCGCGGGTTCTCGAGGGGGCACAATTGGCCGAAGGCATGACCCTGCTGGATGTGGGCAGCGGCGATGGCTTGATCGCCTGGGCCGCCCTGGCCCGCCTGGGCCCATCGCTGCGGGTGATCCTGGCCGAGCCGTCGCCGCCGCTCTTGCGGCACGCCCAGCAGGAGGCGCGACAGCGCCAAGTCCAGGGGCAATGCACGTTTCTGCCTTGTTCGGCCGAAAAACTCCAGGGTGTGGGCGCTGCCACCGTGGATGCCGTGACCACCCGGGCCGTGCTGGCCTACGTGGCGGACAAGGCGGCCGCCCTGCGCGAGTTCCACCGGGTGCTCAAACCGGCGGGCCGGGTTTCGATGGCCGAGCCCATCTTCCGCGATCAGGCCCTGGAGACGTGCGCCTTGGCGGAGCTGGTGGCCGCCCAGCCGGCCGGCGCGGCGACGCAGTTCCTGAATCTGGTGCAGCGTTGGAAGGCTGCTCAGTTCCCCGCCACGGCCGCCGGGATCGGCGCCAGTCCGCTGACCAACTTCACCGAGCGCGACCTGGTCCGTCTGGCCCGGGAAGCGGGCTTTGGGCCGGTGCATCTGGAACTGCACATGGATGTGAGGCCCTCGAGCGTGCAGCGCTGGGAGGTTTTTCTGGAGGTGTCGCCCCATCCCTGGGCCCCGCCGCTGCGGGCGATCCTGGCCGAGCGGTTCTCCCCGGCCGAGCGTCGGCTTTTTGAAGCAGTGCTGCGCCCGCAGGTGGAAGCCGGGCAACTGATCGCCACCGACACCATCGCCTATCTGACGGCCCAGAAGCCCGCGGGCTGAGCAAGCCCACGGGGCCTCTCTTAACGAGCCGCCGGCGGGGGCACGATCAAAATGGCATCGAACCTGGCCGGGATGCGTTCCTGCTTTTCCCAGACGCGGCGGTAGACCAGGTGAATGGTCGCCTGGCCGGGCCCGCGCACCTGGTAGGTGGCGGTAAAGAGGCCGCCGGCGCCCACCCGCCCGCTGGCGTTGGGATCGGCCTCATACTGCACGCTGCCGGTCTGGGCCACGGCCGTGCCGTCCACCCCCCCGAATTCCCACTGGTAGCCCGTGGTGGGGTTGCCCGGCAGCATCACCCGGACGGTCTCAACCCCGGGGATCAACTCGATCGTTTTGCCGTTGGCCGTGGGCCCCAGCGTCCAGACCGGATCGACGGCCGTATCGGCCGGCCCGGCGGCGCACCCCGATAGCAGCAGCGCGATAACCCCCAAAGCTGTGAATACGGTCATCCTGCGCATGGTGATTCCTCCCAGGGGGATAGGACGGCTCCATTGTAACCGATGGGGCCTGCGGCGCCGCCAGCGCAAAAAAAGAGCCCAGGCGTGCAGCGCCTGGGCCCAGGGAGTGTTGCGGTGATGAATCGGCCGGCTCAGTCGATCTTGACTTCCTTGCCGCCGGTGGCTGCCGAGCGGTAGATGCCGTCGAGCATCTTCTGCACCATCAGGCCGTGCTCGGCCGGGGCCGGTGTGGGCGCGTTGTGCAGGCAGTGGTCCACGAAGTTGCGCAGCTTCTCATCGAACAGGGTGGCAAAGCCGGTGCCGTTGCCGACCCAGGCCGGCTGCACGTTGGTCATGTAGTCGTTGTCGTTGCGGAAGAGCTGAGGGGGATCCCACGTCGCGCCGCCCTTGGTGCCCATGAGCTGGAAGTTCCACACATCCTCCTTGATGTGGGCCACGAAGGAGGCCTCCAGGTGCAGCAGGGCGCCGTTGGCGAAGCGGATCTGCCCGATGGCCAGATCCTCGACCGTGTAGGTCTTGTGGTCCCAGCCGGGCCAGGTGCACTTGAGCTTGGAAGGCTTGTTGCCGGCGTAGGTCCAGGTGTTGCCCATAGCGGCCACGGGCCGGGGGCTGCCCATGACAAAGTGGGTCATCTCCAGCACGTGCACGCCGATGTCAATGCAGGGCCCGCCGCCCTGGAGTTTCTTCTGGCCGAACACGCCCCAGTTGGGGATGCCCTGACGCCTGAGCGCCTGGACGCGGGCGAACATGATGTCGCCGAAGGCGCCCTTGTCCGCCGCGGCCTTGAGGAACAGGGTGTTGGGGTGGTAGCGGTACTGGAAGCCGATGACCAGTTTCCGGCCGGCCTTCTTGGCGGCGTCGATCATGGCCTGGCATTCCTTGGGCGTCATGGCCATGGGCTTTTCGGTGATCACGTGGGCTCCGGCCTGGGAGGCCGCGATGGCCGCCGGCGCGTGCACCCCGTTGGGTGTGCACACCGACACGGCGTCGGGCTTCACGGCCTTGAGCATCTTCTTGTAGTCGGTGAAGCACTGGTCTTTGGTGCAGTTGGTCTTTTCCAGGTACCGGTACATGCGCTCGGGGATGATGTCGCACAGGCCGACAATTTCCACATCCGACCATTTGGTGAACGAGGCGATGTGGGTGCCGGCAATGCCGCCCGTGCCGATGAAGGCCAGGCGCAGCTTCTTGCCCGTGGCCTCCTGTTTCTTCGCTTCGGAAAACCCCGTACTGTCCACGGCATTATTGGCCATAACTCAGACTCCGATCTTGCGCACCCCCAGTAGGGGGGCTGGTTCGAGGAAAAGGGAAAACACGGCCGGATATTGTGGAGAAACCGGCCCCGGCACGCAAACCGGCGGCGGGGAAAAGAAGGGATCGCTCAGCTCTTGGCCAGGTACGGCACCACATAAGGGCCTTCGGGAATCACCGCCAGGACGGGCCGGCCGGTGCCATGGTGCGCCTGCAGGCTCCGGCGGATGGCCGCGGGCAGATCCTCCACCACCGCGATGCCCGTCAGGTGGGCCTGCTGGGGGCTCAGGGCGGGGGCGTACAACTGCACGCGCCCGCGGCGCATGGCCTTGAGCTGCATCTGGGTGGACCACTCGTCGATGTCGGCCACCGGCTTATCCAGCAGGGTTTTGAGGAAAGGCTCGGGACCCTGGGCCACCAGGTGCTCCTGGGCCCGGACAAACGCCTCGGAGCCCAGCCCCTCGCAACATTCCGAGACCACGATCAGGTCGCCACCCTCTTCCAGGACATCCAGGGCGGCCACCATGCCCTTGATGGTCTGATAGAAGTTGCGGTCCAGGGGATAGCCCGAGCCGCTGGTGATCACGGTGGCAAAGCGCTGCGGCACAGGCACTTCGGCGTAGCGGCGCACGAAATCCACGGCGGCGAGGTGGCTGGCGTTGATTTCGCCGAAATTAACCAGACTCAGCCGGCGGTGATCGTCGAGCACGACGTTGAGGCCCAGGGCCCCGCCCAGGCGGGCCACGATCTCCAGTTGCTGCTGATGCAGGGGATTGCCCTCGAGCCGGCAGTTCCGGGTGCCCGGATGCTCCAGGATGGCCGCGCTGTGCAGCCTGCGGATGGTCTGCTGGTGGGCCACGCCGGGCATGATGAGCTTGCGCCCGCCGGAGTAGCCGGCCATGAAATGCGGCTCCACCAGGCCCACGGCCAGGCGCAGGTCGGCCTGCACCAGGCGCCGGTCGAGCTGGACGCCGATGCCCTGGCTGGTGGGGCCCAGGTCCACATGGTCGGCGTCGGCGCAGGCATCGTGGTTCTCGATACGGAAGTTGTTGAGCACCCAGTCATCGCCGATGACCTCGCGCAGCTCGGCACCCAGGTTGGGCCGGTGCAGGCCGGTGGCGATGAGAATGGTGATCTGCTGGGGCCGCATCCCGGCATCGGTCAGGGTGCGCAGCACGGGGGGAAGCAAAAGGCCGTTGGGCACGGGGCGGGTAATGTCGCAGATGAGGATGCAGGCCTGCCGGGCGGTGCGGGCCAGTTCGGCCAGGGGCGCCCCGCCCACCGGCCGGGCCAGGGCCTGGGCCACGGCCGCGGCCGGGTCGGCAAGCAGGGGCATCTGGGGCTTGCGGATGACCGTGACCTCCCAGGCGTCCTCCAGGTCGAGGGGCAGGCCGCCGCGGCCGAAGTTCATGGTGATGCGCGTCAATCTTCCTCCTCAGAAGCCGGAAGCGACAGCATATTACGCCCCTGCGGCCCATCGATCCGCCGGGGCAGGCTGGTCCCCCCGGCCGAGCGCAGGCCGGCTTGCAGCCTCAAGACGAGAGTCTCGCCCGCTCCAGACCATCACGGGCGTACGCGCCCCAGACCCTCAGCGCCGGCGGGCCAGAATGCTGGGCTGGCCGGTCAGGGTATCCAGATCCTCCAGCGCGCGGAGGCGGCGATCTCGCCAGCCCACGATCCGAAATTCGTAATGGCGGTTGAACTGCTCAATCGCGCGGGGGATATCGGACGGCCGAAAACCGGCCGCGGCCGCGGTGGCCCGATTGTGTTCGTAGATGATGACGGGGGGATGCGCCCCGGCGAACAAATGTTCCATGCCGCGCACGGCCGCCAACTCCCCGCCCTCCACGTCAATCTTGACCACATCCGGCGCCTCCTGCAGACACGCATCCAGACGCTGGCAGGGCACCTGCTGGGGCCGATCGCGAGCCGAGTCGTACAGGTAAGCACTGGCCATGCCGTGGTTACCGCGCGGCCCGGGATGGTACAGCGTCAGTTGACCGGCTCCGTCGGATACCGCCTCAGCGTGAACGTGGACGCGGGTGAGACCGTTGGCCTCGAGATTCCTAAGCAGCCGGTCCCGGTTCTGCAGATCGGGCTCGAAAGCATCCACCCGCCCCGAGGGGCCCACCCAGCGGGCGGCGAGCAGGGTGAAGTAGCCGATGTTGGCCCCGCAATCAACGAACCGCCGGCCCGGCTGCAGCAGGCGGCGCAGCAGGCGATAGGTCTCAAGTTCGTACAAGCCCGCGGCCATGCAGCAGTCGGGGTAGGTGCCCAGGTCCAGTTCCATGCGGAGGCCATCGGGTGTGGTGAACCACCCCGACCAGTGCTCGGCCGGCAGGCAGCGCCGCACCATGCGCACCAGCCGATACCCGCCGCGCTGCGTAGGGGTAATGCGGGCATACAGACCCAGCAGCATCATTGGAAAGAACACCATCGGATTGGCCCCCTGCATTGCCCACTCCCCGCGACACTTAGACCACGCGGGTACGAGTTCTCCGGCACACGCCACCGCCAGAGGCAGGCACTGGCTTCGATTCTAATTCACACCCTTTACTGCGGCGACCGCCGTTGTCCCGTCCGGCGCAGCGCCTGCTTCGCGAAAGACAAACCGGTGGTACAGATACCCCAGCAGCAACAGGGCCAGCCCCAGCCCCACCAGGGAGATCACGCGGTAGATGTCGCGCAGGTTCAGGACATCCAGGAATGTCTTGCCCACGGTCAGCAGCATCACCACCAGCGACGCCCAGCGCAGCAGCAGGCTGCGCCGGGCAATGCCCGCCACCAGCAGGACCACCCCCAGGATCACCCACGCCGCCGAATAGGCGTAACGCTCGGAATCGCTGAACAGCCCCGTATCCAGATAGCGGCCCCGGAAGGCCTGGCGCACTTCCAGGTTGAGCAGCAGGAAGAGCCACCCCAGGGCCAGGATGGCTGTGGCCAGGAACCAGCCGCGCTGCTTCAGCCGGTCCAGCAGCCAGGCCAGGGCGGCGAGCTCGAGCAGCGGCACTCCGTAGATGTAGAGCAGCCAGTTCAGCACCGGCCAGGGGCCCACGGCCTGGGCGTTCCATACGGGGTTTTCCACCAGACCGGTGACCAGCCCCATAACGCCCGCGGCCAGCACCGCCAGAATCAGGCCGGAAACCACCAGGAACGCCGTCGGCCCACGGAGCCAGGCGGCCGCCAGGAGTCCCAGGGCCAGCAGGTACCAGGCGATCGGGTAGGTGGCCAGTTCCACCAGGCTGCTGCGGTGGGCATTGGTCCCGGTCATGTCGGACGGGTGGAAGCCATAGCGCAGTTGCAGCGTCACCAGGGCGACCAGAAGCACGAGGGCCGCGGCGCTGGTCAGGGCGGCCAAGGCCGCATCGCCGCGGCGCTGGTGCATCCAGGTCAGGCCCAGCAGTAGGGCGGTCGGCAGGCCGTAAACGTACAGGAGGTCATTGAAAACCAGCACCCCGCGCACCGGGGTATCGCTCCAGAGCGGGTTCACCATGCCCAGCAGGATGAAGGCCGTAAAGACCAGCGTGGCGGCCAGCACCACGATTCCGGCCAGGTGGAAGATGGTCCTGGGCAGCCGGGCGCCCACGCTGGACAGGACACCGGCCGCCCCCAGCCCCAGCACGCTGTAGGTGCCCAGTTCGATAAACGTCTGGCCAGTGCGCCACATCTCTTGCCGGTGGAAGAAGTGGCGCACTTCCAGGGTGGCCAGGGCCAGGGTCAGCACCACGGCCAGGGCGTGCAGGAATCCCACCAGTGCCCGGGGCCCCTGCCGGCGGTAAAGGTGGGCGGCCGTGGCGGCGGCTGCGGCCGGAATGCCGTAACCATAGAGAATCCAGTTGAGCACCGGCCAGGAGCCCACCGGGTACCCCACCACCCCCGGATTGGCCAGCAGGCGCAGGGCCACCAGGACCCCCAGAAGCGCCACGAGGGTGCGCAGGGCCCGCACCTCCAGCCACCGGTCAATCAGCACCACCCCCACCAGGAGCAGGGCCCAGGCCACCGCGATCCACTGCTCCTTCAGTTCGATGGGCACAGCCAAGGCCAGCAGGGCCGCGCCGGCCACGCCCAGCGCGGCCAGGGCCGCGTTACCGGCCAGGATCTCGCCGCGGCGGCGGATCACAGGCCGGATCAGGACCGCTTCCACACCAACCAGGGCCAGGGCCAAACCGCCAAAGGCGTACGCCGGCCGGTCGGGAATCAGCAGGTACAAAAGGACAAAGCCGGCCACCGTGGCTGTGGCCGACAGGGCGGCGAAAAACGCGGCCCGGGTGGCCCCCCACAGGCAGGCGTAGCCACCCAGGCCGTAGAGAACGTAGAGCCCCGCGCAGACCCCGATCACCAGGTGGGGATCCTGGGCGGCACCGCCACTTAGCTTCCAGCCGGCCAAGCAGGCGATGCTGGCGCCCAGGGCCAGCCAGGCCAGGGCGTGGCGCGGAGGATCCAGGCGGGCCAGGGCCAGGGCCCCGGCGCCCAGAATGCCGAAATAGCCCCATTCCTGCCAAGTGAAGTGGCCAAGCTGAACCAGCGTGGCCATCAGGATCAGGCCCACGGCCGCCCCGGCCCAGCGCACCAGGTCGGCCAGGTCCAGGCCGGCGCTGTCGGCCGGGCGGTCCCGCCGCGTGGTGAGCACAAAGGCGGCACTGGTGCCCACCAGGAACAGGCCCAGGGCCGTGCTGTCGCCGGGGGCGTAGAACAGCAGCATCCACAGCACGACCCATCCATAGCCGGCCGCCAGGGTCAAGAGCGTCAGCCACCACCAGCGCCGCCAGCGGGTGATGGCGGCCAGGCCGATCTCCAGCAGAAACAGATAGCCAAAAAGCTGCCCCGGGGCGTGCGCGCTGGAGCCCACCAGGGCGGGCGTGGCAAAGCCGCCGATCAGGCCCAAGAGGGCCACGTACGGCCCGTGGCGGATGGAAAGGACGACGGCCGCCGCGGCCACGGCCGCCAGCAGCACGAAGCCCGCGAAAGCGGGGATCAGGTGCTCCACGTGCATGCCTGCCAGGATGACGGCAAACAGCACGGCCACCCCCGCGGCCACGCAGGCGGTGGCCACGCGGCCGGCTTTGCTGCGGAGCACCTCGCCCGCCGCGAGCAGGGCCAGGCCGAAAAGAGCGCCGATGCCGATGCGAACCGGCGGCTGGAGCCAGTTGTTGTCGAAGGAGAGTTTGACGAAGTAGGCCCCGCCCAGGGCAATGGCCACGCCGGCGATGGCCACCAGGGCCCGGACGACCAGGGCCTCGCGGGAGATGGAGGGCTTGGGCGGCTTCCGGGGCACGGGGGCCGCCGCGCTGGGCGTGATGGCGGCCGGTGGCTGTGCCGACGGTAGCACGGCGGGGGCGCGATGAGCCAGGTAGTCCGCCATCTTGTCGGCGGCCGCCGGGGCAGCCGGCGGTGCTTCCTCGGCAGGGACTGGGAACACGGGAGTTGGGGTATCTGCTGCCGGCGCCGGGGGCGCAGTGGTAACCGTCAGCGGCGGGGGAACCGCGGATGAACGTGGCGGCTGGATGGCCCGGCGCAGACGGGTCACTTCGTTATGCAGATCATCCACCCGGCGCAAGGCGCGCAAGGCCACCACCAGGGCCACGACAGGCAAAGCCAGAAACAACAGGGAGAGCACACAAATCAGGGCAAGAATACGATCCATGGGAAAGGCCCCGTGCCCTTGGATTGTAACTTGGCCTGGGAAGTTGTGCGCCGCTGGGGATGCTTCGCGGCGATCCGAGAGGATGCGGCGGGGATCGCTGATCCGGCTGCCCCGGTGGGGCTCCGCAGGTCGCGCATTCTAAGCCCGCCCGCCGCCGCGCCGGCGCTGAGCCAGCACCAGGAGGGCCGTCAGACCCATCACCATGGACCCGCTGGCGGGTTCGGGCGTGGCCATGCTGACCTGCAGGGTGAAGTTGTAGCCACCGCTGATCAGGTTTTGAGACGGGATATAAGCGGGATTGGAGTTAGGCACATCGATGACGGCGACCGTGCCGACCTGGGTGGTGGCGCCGGTGGGGGAGGGCTTGGGGACCGTGATACTCCAAGCCGTGGACGTGTCGGTGACCGAGGAAGGACTGGCTTGAGTCAAGCCGACGTAGGCTTTGAACGGGGCGACCTGGGGCTGGGTATTGTCGAACACCAGTCCCGGGAGTTGAGACGCGACAAAGCTGCTGCCGGTGCCGAAGCCCAATGCCAACTGGATGGCGTGCCAGTCCCGGGGACTGTCGTTGTTGATTTTGCCACTGAGGGAGTAAGTGGTTCCGCACTGCAGGGGATCGTCGGCCAGGGAGCTGTCCTGCACGGTAAAAACAAGGTCCAGGGGCGCAGTGGTCGGGTAGAGAAAGCCGGCCGCGGACCAACAAGCCGTGTTGAGCGAAGTATTCTGGTCCGTACGGTAAACGTTCGTATTACCGGTGGTGGCCAGGAGCTTGATTCGGGTATACCCGGGGGAGGTGATGGCAGAGATCGTGCCGGCGCGGGTGATGGTACTTAAGGATATCAGCGCGGCGACGAAAACGAGGGCTCGATCGGAGGCACGCTTGGACACCGGCGATTCGCTTTCTCCCCGCGATCAATAGGTGCTTGCATTTTACCACCGGATGGCGCAAATACAAGACAAACATGTACACAAACAACACCCTGGACGCGGTCCGGGCCGCTATCCAACCCGGCTCGGGGGCCCGCCCGGCATCGGAAGGACAGGCTTTCCGCGCCCCCCGGCCGAGTTGATAATCAGGTTCAATCACCGATTATATGTTGTATAATATATGAACTTATGTTAGCATTATGTACGCAAAACCGGGGCGGCACTCGTGTGGAGTGCTGCTCTTACCACCATTGCGATCAAGGAGCCCGACAATGTCCTACCCCGTGCAAGTGAAAGTCACCCTGCAGCAACTCAATGGACAAACGTGCGACAATCTCTATCAGATTCTCGACTACGATGACAGCACCGGATCGCCGCAATACATCATCACCGATGGGGATGGCACCCTGGGTGATTGTTCGATGTGGCAGGTGGATCTGGGAGGCGGCCAGTACACCTGGGCTCTCTACGCCCAGGTGTCGTCGGGGTCTCAGCAGGGCATTTATCTCTTCCAGCGCACGCAGAACGCGGATGACCCCACGGGCAATTTCTGCATCAGTGACAACAACCAGCCCAACTGCACCAAGGGCCAGGCGGCCGTGACCCAGGTCTGATGCGGGTGATTCTGGTGTGAACGGCCCGCCCCCCGGGCGGGCCTGATGGGGCTACCGGCTGGTCGGCGCTGCCGGCCAGCCGGTGGTCCATTGCAGTACTTTGCCACTGCTTGTCAGAGCCTGAAGGTTCCTCCCATCCGGGGTCAGCCAGGCCTGGCAGAGCGGGTTTCGCTGCGGTGCGTCCAGGGCCAGCAACTGGGTCTGGGTAGCGGTATCCCAGAGCTTGAGGGTGGTGGGTTGGACCGTGAGCAGGCGCGTGCCATCGTGACTGAAAGCCAGCCCGCGCACCATGTTGGCCGCATCGGGCAGCGGGTGCAGTGCCGGCGGGTTGCTGGCCAGGTCGATCAGGATCGTATGTTTGCCCAAGGTCCAGGTGGCCAGCCACCGGCCGGTGGGGTCCAGGGCGATCGGGCTCAGGGCGGTCAGGCCCGGGATCTGGCGCCGCGGCTGCCAGGAACCTACCTTCCAGAACACCAAACCCGTCCCCGCCGCGTTGCCCGAGATCAGCCAGCGGCTGTCGGGGCTGAACAGCAGCGGCCCGCCACCCGCCCGTTCGATAAAGGGCAGGTTGGACCCCAAGCGGCTGATACAGATCCTCGGCGCAGCGCCCAGGAGAACGGCGGCCACCCATCGTCCATCCGGACTGCAGGCGGGCGTGGTGGCCGTCGCCGAACCCAGCACAAAGGTGCGGAGGCCGGAGGGTTTCGCCGGGTCCCAGATGAGGGCTTTTCCATCGGCGGTGGTGGCGACCACCCGCCCCCCCACCGGATCCAGCGTCATCCCCGAAATGAGCTGGGACACCGCGATATGCGCGGCCGCCGCCATTCCCGGCCGCCACGCACACATGCTGCGGTGATCGGTGCCCGCGGTCCACGCTCCCGCCCGCAGCGTGCTTTGGCCCAGATCAGCGCCAGCCGGCGGCGTTGCCACCACCCACGGGGCCTCGGGCAGGTGATCCAAGCGCCACAGACACAGATCCCCCCCAGCCAGGGCGGCCAGATGAGAGCCATCGCCGCTGAAAGCCAGGTCTGTCGCGGCCTGCAAGCTGCCTTGCAGGGTCCCCGTCTGCAAGCCGGGGGCGACCTCCCAGAGACCGATGGGTCCGTGGTCCGTGGCCAGGGCCAGCCGCTGGCCTTCAGGACTCCAGGCCATCGCTCCCGTCAAAGCCTGCGAACTGGTCAGGCGCCGGGCCACGGCGCCGGTGCGGGCCTCCAGAATCAGGCACGTCCGATCCCGGCAGACCGCGGCCAGCCACCGACCATCGGGGCTGAAGCGCAGCCCGGCCACGCGGGCTCCGGGCTGGATCGACCAGACCTTGGTGTGGGTCGGGGCGTCCCACCGGCCGATGCGGTTGGCCCAGGCGACCGCCACGGCTCCATCGGGGGCCACCGCACTGGCATCCACCCAATCCGAAAGAGACACTTGCCACCCCGCCGCGGGCTGCCCGGTTCGGCCGATGGTCACCGCGTGCGTCCCTTGCCGCAAGAGCCAGGGGCCGGCCACGTACAGAGTGTCGTCGCTGCGGGCATCACCATCAGGGAAGGACTGGTCCTGAACTGTGCCCGTCCCCAGCACGGCGATTTGATAGCCATTGCGGCGGACGGCGATCACACGGTCCAGAGCCGGGCTCAACCACAGGCTGCGCGCGGCCGTGTCGGCCGGCACCACCCCCGCATAGCGGCGCACCACCTGGCCGCTGGACCAGTTGTAAACGACCGCATCCCCACCCATGCGGCACACCAGCACGGTCCGGCCATCCACCGGCAAGGTCAGGGCCAGGGCCTTCGGATCGCGGATCCGGCCTGCGCTGGAGTCGGCTTGGAACTGCAGCCAGCGCCACTCCCACTGCCGCTGCCAGGCGGGGCAGGCTTGCAGCGTGGCCCGGGCCCGGGCTGTTTCGCCCTGGGCCAACTGATCGCTGGCCAGGTTGATCCGGCTGAGGTACGAGGCATGCAGCGCTTGCTGAGCGCTCAGTCGCGCCCGGTCGCGCTCCAGGCGGATCTGGACATACGAGAAGACACTGAGCCCCAGCACCACGGCCGCGAGCGCCGCCGCCAGCACCACCGGCCGGCGATGACGCTTGAGCCACTTGCCCCAGAAATAAGCCGCCGTCAGCGGGCGGGCCAGCAGGGGCTCGTCGGCCAGATAGCGCTTAAGGTCTTCGGCCAGGGCCCCGGTCGAGGGGTAGCGCTGCTCCGGCAGCCGGGCCAGAGCCTTGAGCAGGATCGCCTCCAGGTCCCGGTCGAGGGTGGGATCGACCTGGCGCGGGCGGCACACCTCCTCCTCGGCGACGCGGCGCTGCACTTCGTAAGGGGTGCCGCGGCCATCGTGGGGCAGCCGGCCGGTCAGAAGCTGGTAGAGAATCACTCCCAGGCTGTACACATCGCTGCGCGTATCGGCCTGGTGGCTGTGGCCGGCGGCCTGCTCGGGCGAGGTATAGGCCATGGTGCCGGCCATGTGCCCATCCAGCGTCACCGGCGGATCGGCTTGCTCCTCCGCCGCCCGGGCCAGCCCGAAATCCAGCACCACCGGCTGGCCGTCCGGCCGGACCAGGATGTTGGAGGGCTTGAGGTCCCGGTGAATCACTCCGCGCTGATGGGCGTGGTAAACGGCCTGGACCACCCGGGCCATGAGTTCCAGGCGCTGCCGCCGCGTCAGGGTGTGGGTGGCGGCATAGGCATCCAGGTGCTCGCCCGGCACCAGTTCCATGGCGTAGTAATACGCCCCATGGTGCACGCCGCTGTCGAAGACCTTGGCCACCCCGGGATGGTTCAGGCGGGCGGCCAGTTCCACTTCGCGTTCGAAGCGGGCCCGGGCCTTGGGCGAGCCGAAAGCTCCACCCGGCAGGACCTTCAGCGCCACCATCCGCCGCGTGGCCATCTGCAGGGCCCGGTACACCATGCCCATGCCCCCGCGGCCCAGAGGCGCCAGAATCTGGTAGCCCTGAATCTGTGGCGCGTGCAGGGGCCCGGTGGTTGGGTCGGTGGGGCCGTCGGCGCTGACGGGGGGTGGTGAGGAGGCAGGCCCCGCCGGGGGGCGGGAGACGGGCGAACCGGAATGGGGATCCTCCACAGGCACAGGCGACGATCCTCGCCCCCCGTTGGATGCGCCGCATCATACCCCGCCCCGGGGCGTGCTGGGGGCGCCGCGCCTCTCGGGGGTCGGGCCCCGGGCCCGCCCACCCCGGCGGAGGCACTTCAGGGCGCGGACCGGCCGGCATCGTAGCGCTGGGCGATGGGCATGCGCCGCCCGAAGCCAAACGCCCGCCCCGTTACTTTAATTCCGGGGGCGGCCTGCTTGCGCTTGTACTCGTTGAGGTCGATGAGTTTGATCACACGCCGAACCATCTCCGGCGTGACCCCCGGTTCATTCCGGAGGGCCTCGAGGATCTGCCGGGCCGATTCCTCGCGCTCGACGTAACGCTCCACGATCTGGTCCAGCAGTTCGTAGGGCGGCAGCGAGTCCTGATCGGTTTGATTGGGTCTGAGTTCGGCGCTGGGGGCCTTGGTGATGGAGCTTTCCGGAATGACCGCCCGGCCGAACCGGCGGCGCAGCGGCGAGGCCGGGTCGGTGTTGATCCAGCGGGCCAGCGCCCACACCATGGTCTTGGGCACATCGCAGATCACCGCCAGCCCCCCGCACATGTCGCCGTAGAGCGTGCAGTAGCCCACGGCCAGCTCGCTCTTGTTGCCGGTGGTGACCAGGAGCGATCCGAACTTGTTGCTCATGGCCATCAGGATCACCCCGCGGATGCGGGCCTGGACGTTTTCCTCGGTGGTATCGGGCGACCGGCCCTCAAACTGGGGCGTCAGCAGCCCTTCCAGGGCCGCGTGGGCCGGGGCGATGGGAACGAGGTGGAACTTGATCCCCAGCCGCTGGGCCAGGTCCCGGGCATCGCTCACCGAATGGTCGGAGCTGTAGCGCGAGGGCATGGCCACCCCGCGCACGTTCTGCGGTCCCAGCGCGGCCACGCACAGGGCGGCGGTCAGGGCTGAATCGATCCCCCCCGACAGCCCCAGCACGATGCTCTTAAAGCCGCACTTGCGGCAGTAGTCGCTGAGCCCCAGCACCAGGGCGTGGTACACCGAGGCCAGACCGGTGGTGGGGGGCTCCAGCCGGTTAGGGGCCAGGGGCAAAGGGCCAGGGGAAAGCGGACCTGGCGCCGTGGCATGCGCATCCATCTTGCCTTGAAGGGGGCGGCGGGGTGCGGGTTCGTCTTTATCGGCTTGCCCCTGGCCCTTTACCGCTGGCCCCTTATCTTCCACCTCCACCAGCAGCAGGTCTTCTTCGAACCCCTTGGCCTGGGCGATCAATTGGCCCTGGGCATCGAACGCGCAGGAGTGGCCGTCGAACACCAGCTCGTCGTTGCCGCCCACCTGGTTGCAGTACAAGAGCGGCAGGTGGTGCTCCTGGGCGGCGTGGGCAAAGAGCTGGCGCCGGAACTCATACTTGCCCAGCACATAGGGCGAGGCCGAACAGTTGATGAAAAGCTGGGCCCCCGCGGCCGCCAGCTCGGCCACCGGGTTGTTGTGGTAAAGCTGGCGCTGGAACATGTCGGGATCGTTCCACAGGTCCTCGCAGATGCTGATCCCCAGGCGCAGCCCGTTGCACACCGTCAGATCCACGCGCGGGCCGGGCTCAAAATAGCGCTGCTCGTCGAACACGTCGTAGGTGGGCAGCAGGCTCTTGAGGTGGCGGCTGGCGATGCGGCCCCGGTGGCACAGGGCGGCGGCATTGAACAGCGCCCGGCCGCGCGGGCGGTCGGTAAAGCAGGGATAGCCGATGATGGCCGCGATATCGCCGCAACCCGTCGCCAGCTCTTCCACGCTGTGCATGCACTCCTGGATCACCGCGGGCTTGAGCAGAAGGTCCTTGGGGGGGTAGCCGATCACTGCCAGCTCGGGAAAGACCACCAACTGGGCCCCGGCCGCCCGGGCCTGCTCGATGGCGCTGCGGATCAGGCGGGCATTGCCCGTGATATCGCCGACGGTGGGGTCAATCTGAGCCAGGGCGATGCGCATGCGACCCATCATTGTACTCAAACCGCCAAGGCCCGAGGCTCGTATACTTGAGTGGCACCCCGGGCGAGCACCGACACCCCCCTGGAGTGTCACGGGCCGCCCGTCCTGGGGAGCCCCGTGTTCCAGGTTGCTGCCGACACGGGCCTGCGTAGAGACCGACCCGTGGCACCCGGTTCGCCGGGACGTGCCCCCGGCTTTATTGCACCGTCCGCCTATCCACCCATGAGCCCCACCTCCCTTATCCCCCGTACCCCCCGGATGACCCTGCTTCTGATTCTGGCCCTGGCCTGTGCCGCCTGCCAGACCCAGCCGCTCAACCGCAAGGCCGCCTACCACATGCAGCAGGCCCAGCTTTACATGGAGGAGGGGCTCAAAGACTCGGCCCTGGCCTCGTTTGCCCTGGCCCTGGAAGCCGATCCGCATCTGACGGCCGCCCATCTGGGTATGGGTCACATCTACCGCGAAGAGGGCAAGCTGGACCTGGCCACCCGGGCCTACGAGGCCGCCTACAAAGAGGAGCCCGACAGCGCCCGGACCAACTACTACCTGGGCCTGGTGCGGCAGCTCTCGGGCAACATGAGATCTGCCCTGGAACATTACCTGCGGGCCGTGGCCATCGACCCCTCGGACCAGCCGGCCCTGGAACACCTGGCCACCACCTACATGCAGTTGGGCCGGCCGGCCGACGCCCTGCCCTACGCCCAGCGCGCCACCCAGTCCATGAGCGCCTCGGCCACCACCTGGGCCAACCTGGGCGCCTGCTACATGCTGCTGGGCAAGTACGAGGATGCGGTCGGGGCTTTTGACTACGCCATCGGCCGCGGCGATCAGCGGCCGGAAATCCAGATCAGCCTGGCCGAGGCCCTGCTGAAGATCGGGCACTTCCCCCAGGCCATGCAGATTCTTCAGCCCCTGGCCCGCACCAAGCCCAGCGCCGCGGTTTATGAGCACCTGGGCTACACCCAGTTCCGCCTGGGCCAGTACGATGACGCCCTGGCCAGCTACCGGGCGGCCTTATCCTACGACCCGCACGATCCGGCCAGCCTCAACGGTCTGGGCGTGTGCCTGATGACGCTCTATATCGAAGGCGGGCGCAATGATGCCACGCTGCGCAACCAGGCCACCCAGGCCTGGCGGCAGAGCCTGAAGCTCAATCCCGCCCAGCCGCAGATCATTGATCTGATGAACCGCTACCAGAACCTCTGAGACGCCGTGGGATCAGGAGGCCAAGAGGTGCTGGGGTGGAGGGGTGGCAGTCTGCGGCGCTCCGCCCCATTCCCACCTCAGGCCTGCGATGGCGCCAGCGCCGGCGCGGCCAGCGTGCTCTCGAACTGCCGGGCCCGCCGGTCCTTCCACGCCCCCTGGTGATACGCGTAGGCCGCGATCAGCGGCACCGCCAGCGTGGCTTCGGCATACACCATCTGCTCGAAGGCCGTGTCCACCTTGCCCCAGCTCGAGGCCTCCTTGAGCGTGGAACTGGACAGGGCCCCGTCGCGCACATCGGCCACCGTGACCTGCAGGGCGTACTTGTGCATGGGGGCCTCGTGGCCCAGCACATCCGCCGCCACCACGATGTCCTGGGTGAAGTTCTTGGGCACACCGCCGCCGATCATGAAGATGCCGGTGGTGGGGTTCTTGATCTTGAGCTGGGTCAGCTCGTAGAAATCGCGGGCGGAATCGATCGACACCATGGCCCGGCCTTGCTGGGTTCGGGCGTGCTGGTGGGCCACCAGGCCGAAACCGGCGGAGCAGTCGGAGAAGGCGGGGCAGAAGATGGGTACGTCCAGGTCGTATGCGGCCTGGACGATGGAGTCGGGCCTCGGTCTGGGGCTCTCCTGTTCGCCCGCGGCCTTGTGCTTCTTCAGCCACGCCCCCATGGCCCGGATGAACTGGCGCGAGGAGTAGGGGCGGGGCTCGAGGGCATCGGCGATCTGGCGCGTGGCCTCATCGCACCGGCGCAGTTCGTCCTCATCGATGAAGGTGTCATAAATGCGGTCGATGTGCAGGGCGCGCAGCTCGGCATCGAACATGCCCGAGCGGTACTTCTCATCGGCGAGGTAGTGCCTGAAACCCAGGGCCTCGAAGAAATCCTGGTCCACGATATTGGCCCCGGTCGAGACGATGACGTCCACCATGCGGCAGCGCACCAGGTCGATGAAGACCTGCTTGAGCCCGGCCGAGATCAGCGAGCCGGCCAGGCACAGAACGATGCCGCAGTCGGGATCGCGCAGCATGCGGTCGTAGATCTCCGCGGCCCGGGCCAGGTCGCGTGCCGAGTAGGCCATGGCCTGCATCGCCATCACGAGCGCCCGCACATCGTGCTGTTTGAGGTCGAAGTGCGTGATCGGCCGGGAGAGCAGTTCCTTCCGCCTGTCCATGTCAGATCTCCGTAGGGTGGACCCAGTCCACCGCGCCTGATCGTAGGTTCGGGCCAGCCCGACCCTCTTCCACCCCGTCCCTGAGTGCACCTGTTCAATCCCGCGGCCAAAGGGGCTCGAACCGGCCCAGCAGATCCGGCGGGGCGCCGGGGGCTAACGTGACCAGAACATCCACAGCGCTGGCGGGCCGGAAATCTTCGCGCAGCGCCGAGCCGAACAGGGCGAATTCGGTGATCCGCCCCTTGCGGCAGAAAGTCGCGATCCGGTCCTTGTCGAGGGCAATCCGCGCGGGCATGGCCAGGGCTTCCCGTTCCTTCCCCGCCGGATGATAACCGCCCCCCCGCGTCAAGGCAGAGGCTTCCGGGGGGCGCACCTACGAATTGGCCAGCACGGGCAGGGGCACGGATCGTTCCCTGGGCGTGGCCACCGGCGGGCTGAACTGCTCGGGCGCGGTGTTCAGATACTGCTCGGCCAGCCGGCGGGCCGCATCCATCTTGGGATAGCGCACCTCGCGGAAACCCGTCACCGCCGCCGGGGTGGACAGGATGGCCAGCCACTTCTGGTAATTGCGCGGGTCGGACAGGTTCTGCGGCTCCAGGCGTGCCAAGAGGCTCTCGTACCACTGGCGGAATTCGCGCTCGCGCTGGTGCCAGGCCGGCAGCAGGTTCCTCAGGAACCGCGCCTGGGCCATCAGCCGGAGCTGCCAGTCGCGGCTCTTGAAGTGGAAGCGCAGGTGCTGGCCCAGGCCCTCGAACTCCGGCCGGTTGTGATGGCGGTACACGATGCGATCGCCCCGCGCCGGGTTCACGTTGAAGCGGCGCATGTCGCGCTTGTACTTTTCCGGACTGGTCAGCATGGCGGCGACGTACACCTCGTCCTTGATCAGCATCACCTTGGCCAGGTGCCACACCGCCGCCCGCGTGATCTGGTAGTTGAACGAGGGATCATCCTTCTGGAACACCTTGACGAGCTGCTCGCAGTAGCGCCGGGCATAGTCGATCCCGCCCCACACCAGGCAGTCGTAGGCCCGGATGATCACATCGCGCACGAGCTGGTCTTCCACGCGCAGCTTCTGGGTCTGGCGGAAGGTCTGCTTCAAGAGCACCCGGAACTGCTTGGCCAGGGCCTTGCCCCGCCGGCCCGAGCCGTACTGGGCCCGCACCAGGTTCACCTTGCGGCGGAAGGCCTGGCGGGCGCTTTCGTACTCGTGCTTGAGTTCCACCACGAACAGGTCCGGCCGGACGGCAATTTTGCGCCCGATGTTGAAGGCCCGGATGTTGCGGACCGTCTCGTGGCGGATGATGTTGCGGATCGCCTCCTCGATGACATCGAGCTTCAGCGGCAGGTAGCCGCGCTGGTACGCCATGCCCAGCATCATGATGTTGGCGTACAGCTTGGAATCCAGGATGCGCTCGCACAGGTCGCCCACGTTGAAGCCGAAGAAGTGGTCCGGCTTCGTATAGCGGCGCAGCGTCTGTTCCAGATCGCTGACCTGGAAGTTGTCCCGCCCCATCAGGGTCAGGATGGTGGGCGTCTTGGCCGTGTTCACCACCGCGCAGGTCCGGCCGGGCGAGGCCACGCGGTAGGGGTGCTTGGGATCGATGGCCCGCGTGGCCTCCAGCAGGTCCACCCCCAGCAGCAGGTCGGCCTTGCCGTAGGGAATCAGCGGGGTGGTGCAGCAGAGCGGGGCGGGCGGGGCGCTGAGGCCCCCGGCGACCGGGGCGCTGCCGGCCGCATCGGGGGGCTGCGCCCCCGGGGCCGGGCGGCTGAACACGATCTGCGAGTACACGCCGCCGTTGCGAATGGCCAGGCCCTTCTTGTCGAAGAACTGCACCTGGTAGCCCATGCGGTGGCCGGCCTCGCACAGGATGGCCGTGGCTACGCCGATACCCATGCCGCCCACGCCCGTCAGATAGCAGCGCCAGGTGTCCTGATCGGCGTGCACCGGTGTCGCCGGCGGAGGCAGGTCGGACAGGTCCACATATTCATCGCCCTGCCGCGGCGGCTGCTTGCGCAGCACCGTCACTTCCTCGAAGCTGGGACAGGCATCGATGCGATGGCACGCCCCATCGTTGACGCACCACGACATGTCGGTCTGAATCTTGGGCCCGTAGTCCGTGTCGTGAATGGTCAGGCCCGGGCAGCCGGTCTGGCTGGTGCATTCCAGGCAGAACTCGCACACCTCGGTGGCGACGTTCATGTAGGTCTTGCTGGGCAGATACCCGTTCGCATCCTGAACCTTGCGTTCCTGGCTGCGGGCCCGGCGGTGGAAGGTGATGCCGCATTCCTTGTCGGCGATCACCACTTTCACCCCGTCGGCCAGAATCGTCTCTTCCAGCAGGCGCCGGTAGCGTTCCCGGTCGGCCGGGTTGATCCGCACCAGGCGCACATCCCTGGCGATGGCCTTGGGCACCATCCCCGCCACGATGCGCTCGATGTCCTGGGCGAACGTGGGGTTGCCCCTCAAGTCATGCGCCAAGCCCGGGTGCGTCTGATGCCCGGTCATGGCCGTGGTCTTGTTGTCCAGGATGATGTAGGTGATGTCCTGCCCGGTCTGGATCGAGTTGGAGATGGCGATCTGCCCGGAATGGAAGAAGGTCGAATCCCCCATGAAAACGATCTGCTTATTGTCGATGAAGCCGTCCACCCCCGCCCCCGTGCCCCCGCCCAGCCCCATGCCGCTGTAGTTGTGCATCAGCGGCTTGGTCGGCTCAAACATCAGCATCGTGTAGCAGCCCGTGTCCCCGTGGGCCACCAGATCCACGGGTTTCTTCTTGTGATGCGTCATCATGTACTGGGCATCGCGCAGGTCGCGCCTCAGATCCAGCAGCACGCTGGAGGAATCGCGGTGCGGGCAGCCCGGGCAGAAGGTCGGCGTGCGGATGGGGATATGGACTTCGTAGGCGGCCGTCTCCTCGATGCGCTGAATCTCGGCGCTGAGCCGGCCATTGGTCAGTTCCGCCGGCAGCCCGCCGAATTGCCGCAAGAGCGGCACCAGGCGCTCCACCAGGATCGAAGGGTTCAGCCCCCGCGTGTCGGGGATGCCCGGCAGGTTCTGCGGGAAGTGCTTGCCGTACACCTCCATCTGGAGCTGGCCGGACTGCCGCGCCTCGTGCAGGGCCTGGACCACTTGCCGCTCCACAAAGCTGCGCCGCTCTTCCACCACCACCAGCTTCTGGCACTGGTGGGCAAATTCCAGCACCAACTCGCCATCCAGAGGGTAGTACAGGCCCAGCTTCAGGATGGGGATCCGGCCCGTCAGACCCAGTTCCGACAAGGTATGCACCAGAAAGCCGTAGGCCTGCCCGGCGGCCACAAAACCCAGGGGCACCACTTCGCCCTTTTGAGGGCGGTGGACAATGCGATTGATGCCCAGCTTCCGCGCTTCGGCCTTCACCGCCGCATGTCGCTCGGGCATTCCCACCTCGCGGATCCACGACCGCGGCGGCAGCAGCACCGTCTGATCCAGGGCCGGCTCGATGTCCCTTTCGTAGGAAAGCGTGCGCTTCTGATGCTCGTTGAGCTTGGGGAAGTGGTTGGGCCGGCATTCCACCGTGCCCCCCCCATCCGCCAGCACCGTGGTCATGCTGAAACCGATGTAGATCCGGCCGGCCTGCCCCAGTTGAAAGGCCAGCGGAACCCAGTCCTTAACCTCCTGCGGGGAGGAGGGCTCGATAATCGGCATGCGCAGATGTTCGGCCAGAAAGCGCGAGTCGGCCGGCACCTGCGTCGAATCCGACCAGGGATCGTCCCCCACCACGATCAGTCCGCCCGACCCGCCCCCGGAATCGCCGCCGGCATTTTCTTCGGCCCCGCGCGTGCCCGCCAGCACCCCCAGGGCCAGGGCATCCGAGGCCACGTGCAGACCCACCGACTTGAAGCAGGAGATGGCCCGGCAGCCGGCCATCTGAGCGCCGTTCACCATGGCCACCGAAATCGCTTCGTTGTTAGCGATGCGGGCCACGACGCCCTTTTCGTTGAGCAGCGGGCCCAGCTCCTCCAGCGCATCAAAAAACCCCGCCACCGGCGAACCGGGGTAACCCGTCAATAGATGAACGCCGCCTGGCGTCTCCAGCGCCCCCTTTACCAGCAATTCGCTGCCGGTAAAGATCTGCGGGCCGGATTCAGTGCGAAACCTGGGGTCGATGCTCATATCCCATTCTTAAAGGGTTGCCTGGGCCGTCCCTGCCCTGACCCGCAGTCCCAGCCACTCGCTCTGCGGGTACTTCCCGAGCCTCATTCTCCCCGGCCAGCCGCCAGCCTGAATACTCCCCTCGCACTTCCGCCCAAAGGCTGTCGCCGCATGAGCCGCCCCCTCCCCCCCAAACACCCGAACCCCCTTATCGCTCGGATGATTCCCGGGCAACCCCTCCCCCCAGCGGGCACCAAGGGGCGCAATCAGGTAAGTTCGCTTATGATATTCGGGATCGGCCCCCGCGCCAACCCATAATTGTTAGTTATGCTGGACAAAGATGATACGTTCATTGTGACGCATCCGCTCTGGCTTCGTACAATGACGGATCGTCCTCTTTGTACTTCAGCGGCCGGCGCTGAGTTCGCCGCCCGCCCAGCCATCCCACCCCACTGTGGCCAACCCCTGCGCATCTCCTTTCCCCAGCCCCCTGGCCCTCACGGGACTGGGCCTGGTCACACCCCTGGGAGCTTCGGCCTGGAGTACATTCCGTGCCCTTCTGGCCGGTCGAACTTTATATGATTTCACTGCCAAATTGGCGGCCACCAACCCGCATCCGGATCCCGTGGTCTTGGCTCAGGCCACGGGAGCCGTGAGCGGTGTTCAACACGCCGCCGCCGACCCTTCCATCGACCTGGCCGAACAGGCCGCCCGCCAAGCCCTGGCCATGGCCGGTATCCCCGAAGCCCAGTGGAGCGCCATTCCGGTCTTTCTGGGGGTCAGCAAGGGTGCAGTGCATGCCGTAGGTTCGGCCCTGGCCGAACGGTCTGGCTTCGCGGGGCAAGGGGCAGGAAATGTTGAACTGCGGATTGCAAAGGGCGAAGCGGGGGAAATGCCTTTCTCCCCGGTCGCGTTTCTTGTTCATCATCTGCGCCGGCGTTTGGGCATGCCGGACATCCGTCCCGTGGTGGCGGCCTGCGCCTCGAGCCTGACCGCCCTGCACCTGGCCCGGCTGTACCTCCTGGGCCAGCCCCACCCTTTGGGGGGGCCGGGGCGGGCGCTGGTCTTGACCTCCGAGGCGGCCTTGCTGCCTTTGTTCATCCACAGCTACCGCCGCCTGGGGGTCCTGCCACCTCTGACGCCCGCCGGCTATCGCGCCCGCCCGCTCGACCGGGACCGTCACGGCTTCGTACTCAGCGAACAGGCTGCGGCCGTGGTGCTCGAGCATCCTGATGTTGCTTGCCCCACCCCACCACCACGGGGCCCCACCACCAGCTTCCTCCTCGATTCCGCCATTGCCTGCGAAGGCTACGACCTGATGCAGCCGGCCCCGGGCATGCCGGCCCTGCGGCACGTGGCCCGGCGGCTGCTGGCAGGGCGGTCTGTCGATGTCCTGCATCCTCACGCCACCGCAACCATCGACAACGATGCGAACGAACTGGCGGTCTACGGTGATGTGCTCGGCGAACAGATGGAGAAGAGCCCGGCCCTGGAACATTCCGGGGCGGGGGTGGGAATTTACGCGGCCAAAGGCGCCCTGGGTCACGGCCTGGGTGCCGCCGGGCTGACGTCCCTGGTGATTGCCTGCCTCGCCGCCCGCACCCGCCAACTTCCCCCCATGCCCTGGCTGGCCAACCCTATCGCGGCCGGGTTTCTGCACCCCCACCCGCAACCCTCGGGGCTGGGTTCTTCCACCGCACACGCCATTTTTGCCGCCGGCTTCGGCGGCCATGTGGCCGGGGCGGTGATCTGTTCGTAGGTTCGCTGTAGGATGGCGGCTCGGAGCCTGCGTGGCTCCCACCCCACCATGAACTTTGAGCCCAAGAGCGCTTTCATGACCACCCCTTGTGCCCGTACCGCCATCGTGACCGGGGCCTCGCGCGGCATCGGCCGGGCCATTGCCCTGGCCCTGGGCGCCCAGCGCTTCAATGTGGTCATCAATTACCACAGCAGCGCGGCCGCGGCCCAGGAGGTCGCCCAGGCCATCGTCCAAGCCGGCGGGGCGGCCGAAACCGTCCAGGCGGATGTGGGCCATCTGGCGGACCACGAGAAAATCGTGGCCGCCGCCCGCGACCGCTTCGGCGCGGTGCATCTCCTGGTCAACAACGCCGGCGTGGCCCCCAAGGTGCGGGCCGACCTGCTGGAACTGAGCGAGGCCGGCTTCGACCAGGTGCTGGATACCAACCTCAAGGGCACCTTTTTCCTGACCCAGCGCGTGGCCCGCTTCATGATCGAGCAGGCCCCTCCCCCGGAATCCCGTAGGCCCCCGGAATCCGCCCAAGGTGGCGTGGCCCTTTCCGGGGGCGACGGCCGGGCCATCATCAATATTGCGTCCATCAGCGCCTACACCGCCTCGCTCAACCGCGGTGAATACTGCATGGCCAAGGCCGGCATCGGCATGATGACCCAGCTCTTCGCCGCCCGGCTGGCCGCCCACGGCATCAACGTCTACGAGATCCGCCCCGGCATCATCGCCACCGACATGACCTCGGGCCAGGCGGTCAAGGCCAAGTACGACAAGCTGATTCTGGAAGGGGACCTGCTGCCCATCCGGCGCTGGGGCCGGCCGGAGGATGTGGCGCAGGCCGTGGTGGCCGTGGCCCAAGGATTGTTACCCTATTCCACCGGCCAGGTGCTGGATGTGGACGGCGGCTTCCACATCCGCCGCCTGTGACCAATTGACGAAGCAACGAAGGATCTCTCATGAGTGATGTATTGGCGCAAGTGTCCCGGATTCGCCTGGTCCCCGTGATTGCCCTGGACGATGCGGCCCAGGCCCCGCGCCTGGCCCAGGCGCTGGTGGCCGGCGGTCTGCCGGTGGCGGAGGTGACCTTCCGCACGGCCGCGGCCGCGGCCGCCATCCGCAGCATGGCCGCCGACGGCCGGTTACTGGTGGGCGCCGGCACCGTGCTGACCAGCGATCAAGTCCAGCAGGCGCAGGATGCCGGCGCCCGGTTCATCGTGTCGCCCGGGTTCAACCCCAAGGTGGTGAGTGCCGCTCTGAAGGCCGGCCTGCCGGTTTTTCCGGGGGTGGCCACGCCCACCGAAATCGAGATGGCCCTGGATCACGGCTTAAGCACGCTGAAGTTTTTCCCGGCCGAGGCCCTGGGCGGGGTGAAGATGCTCAAGGCCATCAGCGCTCCGTACGGGCAGGTGCGATTCATTCCCACGGGCGGGATCGAACCGGGCAACCTCAAGAGTTACCTGGCCCTGCCCTCGGTGGTGGCCTGCGGGGGAAGCTGGATGGTGGCCAAGGACCTGGTCAAGGCCGGCAACTTCGAGAAAGTGCGCGAGCTGGCCCAGGCCGCGGTGGCGCTGGCGCGGTAGGGTCGGCCGGGGTCGAACCTACTTCGCCGGGACGAGGGCTTGGATGGGTTCGCGAATGCCCACGCCGCCGGCGAAGTTCTGCAGGCGGGCGATGATGGCTTCGGTCATTTCCTGGCCTTTGGGCACCACCAGCAGGCCGCTTTGGGCGTAGATGTCCTCGGCGGCGAACATGCCCACGGTGAGCTTCCAGACCGACAGCTCGCGCACCTGGGCGCCCTCGCCGGCAGGGCTGGCCAGGGCCGGGGCCCCCTTCAGCGCGGCCAACAGGTCCGGGGCGTAGATCTCCGCCTTCTGCCCCAGCCGGGCCAGGGCCACATCGTGGGGCAGGCCGGCGGCGGTGAGGCGGTCGTAATCCAGAGCCAGGCGCAGCATCTGCCCCCCGCGATTGACGGTGCCGGCGGCTGTGGCCGGATCGACCGTGTCGGCGGGGTTATAGGGGGCAAACTGCCGTTCGATGATCGCCGCAATGATCTCCAGGCGGGGGATATTGCCCAGGAGGCGCCGGGCGATGGCCGGATGGGCCTCGACCATGATCATTTCCTGCTCGGAAAGCGCTTTGCCTTCGGCCATGCGCTGGGCCACCTTGGGCGGCAGGGTCACGCAGCCGATCTGGGAGAGCATGGCGGCGATCTCATACTGCCAGCCCTGGGGCAGCTTCAGGGCGCTGATCATCTGGCCCACGCACTCGCGCAGGCGCATGGTGCGGCTGAAGGCATCGGGGTTGACCAGGCTCAGCACATCGGCCAGCACCTTGACGCTGCCGGTCAGCGTCTTTTGCAGCAGGTCACGCTCGGCCATCACCAGTTGGTACTGCCGCAGGCCGGCTTCGATGGCGCTGACAATCGTCTCCTGGGGACACGGTTTGGTCAGGAAGCGGAAGATGCGGCCCTCATTGACGGCCTTCATGGCCGTGTCCACATCGGCATAGCCGGTGAGCATCATGCACACGGTGTCGGGCCAGCGCTCCTTGACCGCGATCAGAAAGTGAATGCCATCCATGGCGGGCATGCGCATGTCGGAGATGACCAGCGGGACGCTGCCCAGCGTCTGCAGGACCTGGAGCCCCTGCTGGCCGCCCTGGGCGGTGGTGAGGGCAAAGCGTTTGCCCAGGGTGCGGCGGGTGGCGGCCAGGAGGTTGGCCTCGTCGTCCACATAGAGGATGGTCTCAGGCATGGATCAGCTCCGGGGCCGGCTGCTGCTGGCAGATCTCCCGCCACCGGGCCAGATGGCCGGCCACACCGCAGCGCTCCAGGTAGGAGGCATCGAAGCCGGCATCCTGGTCGCCTTCCTGGGCCAGCATCTGCACGGCCGCGTACACCGCCGTCAGCGGGCTGAAGCTGTCGCTGCTGGCGGCCGGATTGTGATGGAAGGCCACGGCGTCCACCACCGGGAAGGCGAAACCCCACAGGCCCAGCAGGTAGCCGCCGACCTCGGCGTGGGAGGCGCCCAGGGTCTGGGCCTCGACCTCGACCGGCGGCCGCTGCTGATCCCGGGCCTGCTGCAGGACGGCGCGGAACGGCCCGGGAATGCGGCTGGCAAAGACCAGCTTGCCCACATCGTGCAGCAGGCCGGCGATGAAGGTGTCGTCCAGGAACTTGGCATCGGCTTTCTCGAAGCCGGCGATCTGCTTGGCGCGGGTGCCCACCGCCACGGCGTGCTGCATGACGACCTCATAGGAAAAGCCGGCCAGGGCGGCCTCGGGGAAGCGGGAGAATACCTGCATGGAAACGACCAGGGAGCGCACGGTCTCCAGGCCGATGAGCTTGACGGCGGCGGCCGGGCTGGAGACCCGGCGGCGCAGGCCGAAAAAGGCGGAATTGACCAGTTGCAGCACCTTGGCCGACATGCCCACATCGCGGGCGATGGTGGCTCCGATCAAGTCTGCTGAAACATCCGGAGTGCGCAACTGAGCCAGCAGTTCCTCGTGCAGGGAGGGCAGGCTGGGCAGGGTCTCGATCTGGGCCACCATGCGCACCATCTGGGGATTGCCCAGGATGCGGTCCAGGGCCGACACCCGGGCCAGCATGGCCTTGAGCGTGCCCGCATCGCAGGGCTTGGCCAGATACTGGTGGATGGGCCCCACGCAGCGCAGCACCTCCTCCCGGTCCACCTGCCCCGACAGCACGATGCGGCACATCTGCGGCCAGCGGCGGCGCACTTCGTGCAGCAGCTCCACGCCGCTCATTTCCGGCATGCGCACATCCGACACGATGATGTCGAAGTGCTGGCGGTCGAGCAGGGCCAGGGCCTCCTGGCCGCCGGTGACGTAGTGGGTTTCATAGGCGTTGCGCAGGGGGTAGAGCATGCGGCGCAGTCCGTCCAGCACGCGCTGCTCGTCATCCACGAAGAGAATGCACTTCATGCCGGAATCCTTTCAGGGGTGGGGGGGTGGGGAGGGTTCAGGGCGTCCGGGGCGGCGGCCAGGTGGCCGCGGGCCAGCAGGTCGGTTTGAGGCAGGTCAATCAGCGGCAGGCGGAGGATGAAGGTGGTGCCCTGGCCGACCTGGGTTTCGAAGTCGATGCGG
>JAJXSS010000008.1 GCA_021784455.1 Planctomycetota bacterium | reverse complement strand
CGACCAGCACGGGTTCGAAGGCCTGGATGCCCATGCGGTGCAGGGTGGGCGCGCGGTTGAGCATCACCGGGTGCTGGTAGATGACCTCTTCGAGGATGTCCCACACCTCGGGATCGCGGCGCTCGATCATCTTCTTGGCCGACTTGATGGTGTCGGCCAGGCCGTGCTCCTTAAGCTTGCGGATGATGAAGGGCTGGAAGAGTTCGAGGGCGATCTTCTTGGGCAGGCCGCACTGGTTGAGCTTGAGTTCCGGGCCCACCACGATCACCGAGCGGGCCGAGTAATCCACGCGCTTGCCCAGCAAATTCTCGCGGAAGCGGCCCTGCTTGCCCTTGATCATGTCGGTCAGGGACTTGAGCGGCCGGTTGGACGAGCCCAGCACGGGGCGGCGGCAGCGGCCGTTATCGAACAGGGCATCCACCGACTGCTGCAGCATGCGCTTCTCGTTGCGGATGATGACCTCGGGGGCGTTGAGGTCCATCAGCTTCTTGAGGCGGTTGTTGCGGTTGATGATGCGGCGGTAGAGGTCGTTGAGGTCGCTGGTGGCGAAGTTGCCCGATTCCAGCAGCACCAGGGGGCGCAGGTCCGGGGGGATCACGGGGATCACATCCATGACCATCCACTCGGCCTTGTTCTCGCTCTGGCGGATCTGCTCGACGATCTTGAGCCGCTTGGCCAGTTCCTTGAGCTTCTGCTTGGAGCGGGTCTCCTTCAGTTCGTTGCGCAGCTCGTCCGAGGTCTTGTTGAGATCCAGGCGGATCAGCAACTCCTTGACCGCCTCGGCGCCCATGGTGGCGGTGAAAGCCGAGCCGTGGGCGTCGACGGCCTTGCGGTACTCGTCTTCGGTCAGCACCTGCTTGGGCTTCAGCGGGGTGTCGCCGGGCTCGATGACCACGTAGTCCTGGAAGTAGACGATCTTCTCGATGTCCGAGGTCTTCATGCCCAGGAGGTTGCCCAGGCGGCTGGGGGTGGACTTGAAGAACCAGATGTGGACGATGGGGGCGGCCAGGTTGATGTGGCCCATGCGTTTGCGGCGCACGCGGCTGTGGGTGACCTTGACGCCGCAGCGGTCGCAGATGATGCCCTTGAACTTGGTGCCCTTGTACTTGCCGCAGGCGCACTCGTAGTCCCGTTCGGGGCCGAAGATGCGCTCGCAGAACAGGCCGTCCTTTTCCGGGCGGTAGGTGCGGTAGTTGATGGTCTCGGGCTTCTTGACCTCCCCGAAGCTCCACGACCGGATGTCGTTGGGGGAAGCCAGGGTGATCTTGACCGAGGAATATTCGTTGACGCGATCGTAAAAGCCTTCAGCCATTGCTTATACGCTCCCTGGTAAGGGATTAGGTTTTCTCGACACCCGCTGCGGACGCTGCCGCGTGAGGCCAGCCCCCCCGGGGAGCACGCGCTCACGGGCTTCCACCCCGGCATCACAGGATGCTGCCGCCTTCCATGGACGCCTTTTCCATCGTGATATTCAGGCCCAGGCCCTTGATCTCGTTGCACAGCACCTCGAAGGCCACGGGCATGCCCGCCTCGAGCTTGTTGGCGCCCTTGATCATGGACTCGTAGATCTTGGTCCGGCCTTCCACATCATCGGACTTGACCGTCAGCAGTTCCTGCAGCACGTAGGCGGCGCCGTAGGCCTCCAGGGCCCACACTTCCATTTCCCCGAAACGCTGCCCGCCGGTGCGGGCCTTGCCGCCCAGCGGCTGCTGGGTGATCAGGCTGTAAGGACCGGTGGAACGGGCGTGGATCTTGTCGTCCACCAGGTGATGCAGCTTCAAGAGGTACATGTGGCCCACCGTGCTCTTCTGGTCGAACGGTTCGCCCGTCCGGCCGTCGAAGAGCTGCACCTTGCCGCCCCGGGGCATCTTGACCAGGATCTCACGGTGGTGCGGGGGCTTGTTCTGCTCGTCCAGTTCCTTCCAGCGTTTGTCCACGTACTGGTTGGCCTCTTCGATGGCCTCATCAATCTCCTTCTCCGAGGCCCCGTCGAACACCGGCGTGACGGCCTGAAAGCCCAGCACGCCGCAGGCCCAGCCCAGGTGGGTCTCCAGAATCTGGCCCACGTTCATGCGGCTGGGCACGCCCAGAGGATTCAGCAGCACATCCAGGGGCGTACCGTCATCCAGGAACGGCATTTCCTCCACCGGCACGATGCGGGCGATCACGCCCTTGTTGCCGTGCCGGCCGGCCATCTTGTCGCCCACCGAGAGCTGCCGCTTGGTGGCCAGGTACACCTTGACCATCTCCAGCACGCCCGAAGGCAGCTCGTCGCCGCGCTTCATGTGGGCCAGCTTGCGTTCCTTTTCCTTGCGCAGGGCCTCGATGCGCGGCCAGAACTGGCCGTGAATGGTCAGGGCCTGCTCGCGGGCGGCCTTGGAGCCCTTGATCCAGTCCGGCGTGAAGTCGCCGATCTGCTCCATTACCACCTCGGTGATGTCCGAGGCGGCCACCTTCTGCCGCGTGGAAGGGTCCACCATGGGCGTACCGGTCACCTCGTTGACCTGCTCCACCAACTGGCGGAACAGGTCGCAGGTCCGGCGGTCCATGTCGGCCTCGTACTCACGCATTTCCTTGCGGAGCTGCTTTTTCTGCTCCTCGGACATGTGCATGCGCCGCGAGAACCGCTTGGCCCCGATCACCACGCCCTCGGTACCGGCGGGCACCTCCAGCGAGTCGTTCTTCACATCCTCGCCGGCCCGGCCGAAAATCGCGTGCAGCAGCTTCTCCTCGGGCGACAGTTCACTCTTGGACTTGGGACTGACTTTGCCCACCAGGATGTCGCCGGGCTTGACGAAGGCCCCGAGGCGGATGATGCCGTATTCATCCAGCTTGCCCAGCATCTTCTCGCTGACGTTGGGAATGTCGCGGGTGAATTCCTCGCGGCCCAGCTTGGTCTCGCGGATCTCCACATCGAACTCCTCGATGTGGATCGAGGTGAACACATCCTCCTTCACCAGCCGCTCGCTGATGACGATGGCGTCTTCGAAGTTGTAGCCGTCGAAGGTGCTGAAGGCGACCAGCACGTTCTTGCCCAGGGCCAGTTCCCCGTTGCTGGTGGCCGGACCGTCGGCAATGATCTGCTGCTTCTTGACCTTCTGCCCCAGGGTCACCAGGGGCTTCTGGGTCAGGCAGGTGCGCTCATTGAGGCCGGCAAACTTGCGCAGCACGTACTCGTCGGCGTTGTCCACCACGATGCGCAGGGCGTCCACGTAGGTGACCGTGCCGGCGTTCTTGGCCCGCACCACCATGCCCGAGTACTTGGGCACCTCGCGCTCCATGCCCGTGCCCACGCAGGGCGGCTCGGTCTTGACCAGGGGCACGGCCTGACGCTGCATGTTGGAACCCATCAGGGCCCGGTTGGCGTCGTCGTGCTCCAGGAAGGGGATCAGGGCCGCCGACACCCCCACGATTTGCTTGGGGCTGATGTCCACGTAGTTGACCGTGTCAGCCGGCACCTGCTGCAGTTCGCCGTCCACGCGGGCCACCAGAGCCCCCTTGGGCAGCCGGCCCTCGGCGTCGATGGCGTCCGTGGGCGCGATGGTGGTCTTCATCTCCTCATCGGCCCGCAGGTACACGTTGTTCTTGGCTTCCGCCCGGCCGCTCTTGACCACCCGATACGGGGTCATCAGGAAGCCGTATTCGTCCACCTTGCTGTAGATGCCCAGCGACGAGATCAGGCCGATGTTGGTGCCTTCGGGCGTCTCGATGGGGCAGATGCGGCCGTAGTGCGAGATGTGAACGTCGCGCACCTCGAAGCCGGCGCGTTTGCGGTTGAGGCCGCCGGGACCCATGGCCGACAGCGTCCGCTCGTGCTTGAGCTGCGACAGCGGGTTGGTCTGGTCCACCACCTGCGACAGCTCGCTGCGCCCGAAAAAGTGCTCGATCGCCGAGGAGATCGACTTGGAGTTGATCAGGTCGGCGACCTTGGCCAGTTCGTCCGGCTCCTTGACGCTCATGCGCTCCTGCACGGTGCGCTTAAGCTTGAGGAAGCCCTTGCGCAGCTCCTCCACCGCCAGCTCGTCCAGCGTGCGCAGGCGGCGGTTGCCCAGGTGGTCGATGTCGTCCACGTGGGCCTTGTTGCGGTTGGAGCGCAGGTCCAGAATGTACTTGATGACCTGGATGAAGTCCTCGGAACGCAGCTTCATCTCCGTTTCCGGCGTGTTCAGGTCAAACTTGCGGTTGATGCGGAAGCGGCCCACGCGCCCCAGACGGTAACGGTTCTCATCGAAGAACTTCTCGGCCACGAGCTGCTTGGCTTTTTCCACCTGCGGGGGGTTGCCCGGCCGCAGGCGCGCATACAGGGCCAGAAGCGCCAGCTCGTACTCCGAATAGGCCGCGTTCTCAAAGTGGTTCTGCTGCCACTCTTCGGCCACGGTGTTGAGGATCAGCTCGTCGCCAACGTCGGCGATGACGGTGACTTCCTTGAGGTTCGACGCGATGACCTTGTCCACAGCCTCGCCGATCGCCTTGCCCGAACCCACCAGCTCCTCGCCGGTGGTCTTGTCCACGATGGCGCCCACGGCCACGTATTCGGGCTTGACCTGCGTAACCTTGATCGTCTGCACGTCATAGAAGGCGCGCAAAATGGTTTCGGTGGCGGCGAACTTCTGGTCCACCCCGCGCAGGAAGGTGGTGGCGGGGATCTTGGTGGACTGGTCGATGCGCATCACCAGGGAGTCTTTCTTGGTGACTTCCAGCTCGATCCAGCTACCGCGTTCGGGGATGATGCGGGCCGAGTGCAGGGGCCGGTCGCCCTCGGCCGAGGCGATCGAGAAATCGATGCCCGGCGAACGGTGGAGCTGGTTCACGATCACGCGCTCGGCACCGTTGATGATGAACTCGCCGCCGCCCATGAGGATGGGGATCTCGCCGAGGTAGATTTCCTCCTCGGGGATCTCGGCCACATCCTTGCGCACCAGGCGCACGCGCACGCGAAACGGCAGGCCGTAGGTCAGGCGCAGTTCGCGGCACTCATCCGGGGTGTAGCGCGGCTCATCCAGTTTGTAGTTGAGGTACTCGAGCTTCATGTTCCCGTCGTAGCTTTCGATCGGGAACACCTCACGCAGGAGCGACTCGAGCCCGATGGCCGGATCGCGCTTGTCGAAAGGTTTGTCGAGTTGGAGGAACCGCTCGTACGCCTTGGTTTGGACTTCAATCAAGTTGGGCACGGGGAGGGCATCTCCGTGCTTGGTGAAGTCCCGCACGCTCGTCATCAGCATGGATTCACCTCAAGCTTGGCTCAAGCTCAGCTTGTTGGGGTTGTCGGACACTTCGGTTTATGTGGCACCCACGCCGCAAGCAGGTCAGTATAGGAAAAACCTGCCCCCCCTGCAAGAGCCGGACCAGAAAAATTTCAAGATTGCTCTTGACATCCACCCAACCGTCGAACCGCCGGCCGCCCAGGAACCCCCCGCCCCACGCCCCGCCCCATATTATATTAGAGTTTTCCTCCAACAACCCTCAGAGTTTCCCCCAGATGTTCAAAATTGGCCTCCTAGGTTGCGGAACCGTGGCCAGTTATGGCCATCTGCCGGCCATCCGTGCCACGCGGGGGCTGCGCCTGGCCGCGGTCTGCGATCCCAATCCCGACCGCGCAGCTCAGGCCGCCCGCCAGCACGGCCTGCCCCCCCAGCAGACTTTTGATGACCTTGAAGCGTTTTTTGCCAGCGGCTTGGACGCGGTCGCGATCACCTCCCCCGCGCCCGCCCACATGGCTAACGTGCTGCAGGCCGCCCGCCATCGGCTGCACGTGCTGTGTGAAAAGCCCCTGGCCATGAACGATGCTCAGGCCCGTCGCATGATCCAGGCCATGACCCAGGCCCGCAGACTCCTGGCCGTGGGTTTCACTTACCGCTTCAGCCCCGTGGCCTTGAAGATCCGCCAACTCGTGCAGCAGAAGGTTATCGGACGGGTGCACAGCCTGCGGCTGATCTATACCTGGGACTGTCACGGGCAGTGCCATCGCGCCGGCCCGAACAAGGGCCAGCTCAACCTGCGCCGCCGCGGCCGGATGCTCGAAGGCGGGCCCATGGTCGACTGCGGCACCCACCAGATCGATCTGGCACGCTGGTGGCTGGATTCGCCGGTGGTGCGCGCCCACGGGGAGGGCGCCTGGCTCGACCGTTACGAGGCCCCGGACCACACCTGGCTGCACCTCGATCACGCCTGCGGCGCCCATACCGTGGTGGAGATCAGCTACAGCTACGCCCACACCACCCGCCAGCCGCGCTCGGTGTTCCAGTATGAACTGATCGGTACCCGCGGCCTGATCCGCTACGACCGCGAGGCCCATCTTTTCGAAGTGCTCACCCCGCGCGGCACGCGCCGCCTGCCGCCGGGCCACGAGAAGAATTTCGAGGGCATGTACACCGCGTTCGCCCGCGCGCTGGCTACCGGCCGCCTGGGGCTGCTGGCTTCGGCCCAGGATGGCCAGATCACCACCCGCCTGGCCCTGACCGGCACACGCCAGGCTATCCGCCAGCGGGCGGTTAACGGTGCAAAAGGTCGACAGCTCGACGCCGAAGCGTGATCCCTGCCAAGAGATTCAGACGCGCCGGCTACCGTTCCTCATCCTGCTTGCCCTGGCGCCGCAGTTGCGGCGTGATCTCCAACTGCTTCTGCCAAGCTTGGGCCATGCTCTGGTCGAACTGCTGCCGCTGCTGATCATCCCACAGGCCAAGCTGCCACCGCCAGTTCTCGAGCCAGCCCGCCGAAGCTCCGCCGGCCACCGCAGCCCGATACACCAGCCAGTGCCACGGCCAGCGGGCGGCGGCAACCGCCAGGGTGCCCGCCTCAGGCTCCAGTCGCTTCCATAGGTCTGTACACGCTTGTTCTTGCTCGATTTGAGGCCGCTTGGCGGCGCGCGGGTCGCGGTCCGGTTGCGTCATGGTCTCCTGCGAAGCCGGCCCGTACCGCACATCGCCCATCCAAGGCAGGGGCATGGCATCCAGACGGTCGGGCGGGCCCGTCAGGCGGTCCACAAAGAGCCCCTGCACCTTGGTTACAAAGCTCTGCCCGCGCTCGATCTGGATGCTGTACTCCCCCGGCCCCGCCACCAGAAACTGTTTGTAGACACCGCCGTAGAAATCTACGACACGCGTCTGGCCCAGGATGGGCTTTTTGAGTGCTTCGGCCGGCGTGCCCCCACCCGATCGCAAGGCTACCAGATAGTCCCGGTACCGGTTCTTGCCAGAGTGGCCATCGTTGTTGACGAAGTACAGGCTGATCCGGTGCACACCGGGAGCCCTGATCCGCAAACCGATCCATAAATCAGGTCCCTGAAAGGTCATCGGATAGGCGTGGGCATTGAAGCTGCCATCGTTCATCTCGGCATCACGCCGGGCGCCGATGGTCGGGCCGTAAAGCATGCGTCGGTCTTTCGTATCCAGGCGGCCGATGTAGGTGTACGGGCCGCCCTGAGTCTGGTGGGGACCAACGTGGCTGGAATACCCATAGTCGGCGCTCCAGGAGATCACCGTGTTCATGGGGCACATGTACCCATACAAGATCGCCAGACGCCGGCCGTACCGGCCCACCCAGTCGCCCTGGGTGGTCCAGTCATCCCCCAAATAGACTCCCTGAGGCCCGTTAGTTGTGGCGGGGTGCGTCGCGGGGGTACTGGCCGGTACCAACACGCGGAGCCAGGACAGGGCGGGTGGGTTGGCGGGGGAAGGAAACGCCGGTGCGGTTTTGGGGTCCCGGGGCGCGGGCTCCTTGCGGGTACCGTCCTTTTCCAGGGCTTGATCGACCTGGCGGAAATCCGTGGTGAGAGCGAACAGCCCCTCCCCATCGAAGCCCGCCAGGGGCGCCCGCCCGGGCAGGGGAAGAATGGCACGCAGAAAGCCGAAGCCCGGATCATCGAACTGCACGGCATTGTGCTCGATCCGGCCGGTAGCTGGGTCCAGCACCGCGGCTCCCAGGCATCGGTAGCCCACCCAAATCCGGTGCCGGGTATCCTCGGCCAAGGCCGTGATGTAGTCTTGCGACAAGAGATCCCCTTCTTCCGCCGACGCATCCGGCTTGGGCCCCTGATACAGCCCCGCCACCCGGTCGGCCCAGTCCTCACCCCGAACAAAGCGCCAATGCCGGCCGCCATCCCGGCTATAGCCCAGACCGCCGGGAGTCGCCACGTAGATGGCCCCATCGGCGGCGACCAGGACCTGATTGATGATGGAGGTGGGCAGGCCTCGACCCGTGCCGGCGTTGGGCATGGCCTGGGGGCCCTCGACCGGCCGCCATTGGCTGCTGCCCTGATCGCGGATGGCCAGGCCGTGGCACAGTGTTCCTACCACCAGACGTCCATCGGCGCCGACGGCCACACTCCCGATCTCGTTGGAAGGCAGCCCATCGGCCAGGGTGAGGTAGGACCAGGAATCCGTGGCCGGGTGATAGCATGCCAGGCCGCGGTTGCTCGCCATCCACACGTTGCCCGCCTCGGGGCCGGCGGTGGGATCGACGGCCAGGGCATAGATGCGTTCGCCCAACGGTCCCTGGGTCGGATCGTAGGTGCGCCAACCGGTTCCGTTGTAGACCATCACCCCGTGCCGCAGCGTGCCCGCCCAAAGCCGCCCCTGCCGATCACAGGCCAGGGCGTAGATAGACAGGTCCGTCAACCCATCGCGCTGGGTGAAATGCTGCCAGGCGTTATCGCCGGCGACCGAAGGGTCGCAGCAGAACACACCATCACCATCGGTGCCCACCCACACCCGGCCGGTGTTGTCCCGGGCCAGACAGGTGACTTTCAGGCCGGCATTGGTCGCCGGCCAGCGTACGGCCGCCAGGTACAGATGGTCTTCGGTATTCTCCAGCAGCAGCGCCGGGGTTTGCCCCCGAGCCACGCCGGCCCCCAGCAGCACCAGCCACACGCCCACCCAACGCATGCCCTGCCCGGTACAACTCAGCATGATCTAGACCCCGAAGTATGTGATGGGCCGGACCCCGCGGCGATCGATCGTGCCGCCGCCGGTTTGGCCCAGCCCGCTGGGCGCCGTCATTGGCGCTCGTAAGTGCCGATGATCTGGCCTTCGGCCAGGATGTGGCCTTTCATGGCGGCCAGGAGCTGATCCTTGGTGGCTCCCGGGGCCAAGGCCAGTTTGGCATCCAGCGCGTAAAGCGTGAAGTGGTAGTGATGCACGCCGTGCCCGGGCGGGGGCATGGGCCCGCGGTAGCCCAGATTGTCGCTGGGCCAGGAATTAAGGCCCTGCCGCGCCCCCGGCGGCTGATCCAGGGTGGCCTGACGCGGGATGCCTTCGCCCAAGCCCACCAAGGTTCCCGGCAGGCCGTAGATCACCCAGTGTACCCAGGGTTTGGGGGTGGGGGCATCGGGATCCTCGCAGATCAGGGCCAGTTCCACCGTGCCCTTGGGGATGTCCGACCAAGCCAGAGCCGGCGATACATCCGCCCCTTCGCCCGTGTATTTGCGGGGAATGGGCTGATCGGGCTTAAAGGCACTGCTGGTGATTTTCAGGGACATGAGGGGAACCTCCTGGGCTGCCCGGCCCGAGCAGGACCAGATGGATACCGCTCCCAGGGCCGTAACAACGGCCGCCAAGCTCAACTCACGCATCGGCCGCATCCGAACCATAACCGCCCCCTGGCGCCGGGCCGGATGCATTCTACCACCGGCGGCCGAAATCCCCAGCCCCGGGCAGCGGTCAACCGGGCAAATTTATGCGCTGCGTCTGAACCAGCCGCGCCGGAGCGGGCGTGTTCTTGGCGGCGCGCAAGACGAAAAAGGCCGTTGCCTTACGGGCGCGGCGCGTTGCGATACGGTGGAGTGCCCCGGCGCCCGGCGCGGGGCTCAGGAGACCTTGCCCTGGGCGTTCACCGGCTTGGCCACGCGGCGCTTGCGCTCATCGATTTCGAGCCCGCCGTAGGTTTCCTCATAGCGCTGGATGGCCTGGCTCAAGGCGATGGCCAGGCGTTTGGCGGCCCAGGGGTTCATGATGATGCGCTGGTCCACCTTCATGGTAGCGGTGGACTGGCCGGTCGGCCGCAGCGGGCCAGCAAAGTCCAGCACCACTTCCTCCGCGCTGCCGCCCACGCGGACCAGGGTGGAATAGGTTACCGGGGCGCCGCTGTCATCAATGGTGATCTGGAACTGCTGCTGCCCGGTGGCGCCCACCGACTCCAGCGTCTGCGTACCGAAATCCTTGTTGGTCACGATGAATTCCCTTCTGCCTTCTAGGGGCGGCGTGGCGGTTATTCCCCCGTACACACGGAAGAAGGCCTGTTATGTCGTGTATTTCCGGCTGAATGTCAAGTGCGAACCCGGTCCGAACCCGGTCCAATTCAGCATCGGCGGCGGCACAGAACCAGCATCACCACCCCGGCCCCGCACAGAGCCAGGGAGGCCGGCTCGGGCACCACCTGATCCAGGGTCAGCGTGTAGTAGTTGTTATCGGTGGCGGTAAAGTCGGGCAGCGCCTGCTGAATGACCTGGCCGTCGGAAAAGGCCAAGGTCACCACGGCGTTGTGGCTGGTATCGGTGCCATTGAGATCAAAAAGCACCGAGCGGAAATCCGCCTGGTCGGTGGTGTACTGCTTGGGTATGACTCCGGCTTGGCTGTCAGCCACGAGATTCGCGCGGTAGGAGAAGACGATGCCCGGAGTGAAGACCCCCGGAGCAAAGGTGTAATGGATCAGCGTGTTGGAGATCGATTCATTGTCCAGCGTGGTGCCGGGCGTCACGTTGGCCGCCTCCGCCGAAGGAATCTTCGACGACGCATTGACCAGGGCCCCATCCCAGAAATAGTTGGTGTCGCCGATGGTCAACTGGTAGTCCACGATGTCCGCGGAATCGGAGGTATTGGTCACATCCACGTAGGGAAAAGCCAGGTTGTTGGCGTTGGTGCCGCTCCCGCGGTACGGGGTGATGCGCAAGGTCGCGTTAACGACGCCGGCGTGGGCGAACGGGCCTCCCCCCACCCCACAGGCCAGCAGGGCAACCCCCAGCAGTACGTTGCGCTTGGAACGGTTCATAGACTCTCTCCTCTTTTCAGGGCTCACGACCGGACGCCACCAGCGCCTTCGTAAGCGGATGCACGGCTTCATACCGGCCGACCATCTCGGCCGTCAGGTGGATGTATTGCAGCGGGCCCCGGAGGTAGGCCGGATAGTCGTAACCTGGCGTGTGGCGTGCCACCGCCGGTTCGATCTGCGTACCCTCGTGCCACTCGTTGAATGAGGTGATGGAAATGATGGGCACGGGCAGGCCGGCAACCATCTGCCACTGGCGTGTGTAGGTCGTGCCAGTGCCCTCATCCCGCGACCGGGCGGCCCGCGGCACGACCGTGCCGGGGTGCACAGCCCGGCCATCGTCGTACCCCGGTCCCACCGAAGGGATCAGGATTTTGCCGGTCGATGCGAACTCTGGGGCCAAGTGGGCCAGCCGGGCCGCACATTGGTCCAAGTGGCGGAACCAGGGCAGGATGTCATAGGCATAGCCGCCAGCAAATCCCGCCGTCCGGATAAACGTCAGGTCCGTGGTCTGGGCGATCATCAGGGGCGCTGGCCGGTCCCGGGCCAGTTCCGCCAGGGCCGGGGCCCAGGCGCCGGCCGGATGGCGCAGCGCTTCGAACACGTAGAACATGGGCCGGCCCTGCGTTCCGCCCAGCCGGTAGAGCGCCGGGTTGCCACCGAAGCGCCCCAGCAGATACCGCACGTCGCGCACCACCGATGCGGGGGAGCGACCCGCGTACGGCTCGATGTGGAATGCCACCTTCAGCCCCGCCTGGCCCGCCGCCGCTAACACGGCCGCGGCGTGCTGGTCCTCATAGCTGTCCCGGCCCCACCACGTCAGCACCAGCACCCCGGCCCCGCTCTGGCGGATCCACTGCATGTGCTGGCGCAGCACGGCGCGATCGCCGGAGCTGTACGGGCCCAGTTGGGGATAGAACGCCGCGCCCAGCGATTCCGGGGGCTGATGTCCGCCCTGCTGCCAGTGGCGGAAGGAAGGTTCCCCCGGCGGAGCGCCATACCAGTCGTAATAGAAGATGTGCACGCGCGGGTCCGGCTGAAGTGCCGTCGACGGCTGTGTGGCCGGGCCCGGACCGGCTGCCGCGGGCGGGGCGGGGGCGTCCGGCGGCAGGTAATGCAGGGTCGCGGTCGTCCGGCCGTCGGCATAGACCTTCACCAGCGTCCAGCCCACCGCCTGATGGCCCGGAGGCAGGCCGAAGGACACGGCTGGAGCCCCGATCAGGTGAATGCCGCTCCACATCAGATCGATGGGCCGGTGCAGGTGCCCCGACAGGATCGCCGCGACCTTCCCGCTGTGGAGCAGAGGCAGGAGGCGCTGGCGCACAGAGGTCATCATGTTGAAGTAGCCGTCGGGCTCATCGGGCCGGGCGGTGAAGGGCGGATAGTGGGACAGCAGCAACGTGACTCCGGGTTGCGGTTGGGCCAGCCGCCGGGCCAGGAACGCCCACTGGCCTTCTGCGGCGGGCAGATGCGTGCCCAGCAGCGAAGCATCGATCGCCACCAGGTGTACCTGGGGGGTGATGTCACAGGCATAGTCGCCGGGGCCGAACACGTGCTCGTACCGGGCCACGCGGGCCTGGGTCACGGTGGCCGCCTTGCCGGGCAGCGGCTTGTTGCCCACATCGTGATTGCCCGGGATAAACCAGACCCGGGGGGTTAACCCCGCGCTCAACTGCCGCACCAGGGCCCAGGAGCGCGGACTGCCGCTCTGGGCCAAGTCACCGGCCAGCAGGACGCCGTCCACCCTGGCCCGGTTGACCTGGGCGATCACCTGCCTGTAGTGGGCGATGTAGGCGGCATATCTTGGCTCGGGCGACAGGTGGGGATCCGCCACCAGGGCAATGCGTGCAATCGGGGCGGCCTGCGGGGCGGCCTCCACCGGCGCTTCCGCGCCGGCGACGATGGCCCCGACCAAGAGGATCGCCACCAGGGATATGGTCGCCGTGGGCCATGACGTGGGTGATCGCATGGAAACCTCTAGCGGGTGTAGTGCCCGAAACAGTCGCCGATATTGCCGGCCCGCGTGGGTCGGTCCATCTCAGCCACGTGCCCATCGACAAAGGCGACATTGGCCCGCCCCAGGTGGCGGCAGTCAATGCCGCAGGTGGTCACCAGGTAATGGGCGGCCGCCGAGCCGAGCCCGGCCTGCTCGATGGGGCACTAGGTACGCAGGAAACCCGCCGTAAAGCTGGAGCAGCCGTACTGGGCGTGCAGGGGCGGGGAATCCTCGGTGTCGGCGAAGTAGATCACGGCCGAAGGACGCACCAATGTGGCCTCGATCAGAGGTGGCGGCGACCCGTTGATGGAACTGGCCGCGTGATCCAAATTGATGCCGTAGTGGGAGGCATTGGCACTGGGCAGCCCCGTATCGCGGGGAAAGGAGGGACAGCTCCACACGTTGCGGTTTTCCAGGTCGGGAGTCAGGAGCTTGGGCCAGTAATGGCTGGTGGGCGTGACGTAGGGGATGATCCGGCCCTGGTTTTCGTCGGCGTAGATCGAGGCCCCCAGCGCCAGTTGCCGGATGTTGGAGGCGCACAGGGCGGTTTTGCCGGCCTCGCGGGCATTGCCCAGGGCGGGCAACAGGATCCCCACCAGCAGGGCGATGATGGCCATCACGACCAGCAATTCCACCAGGGTAAAACCGTTCCTTCGGCGCATGGTCCGCTCCTGTTTGATCGGGTAACCCCGCGAGGCGTCGCATCGTTGTGTCTGTTTCATCCCCGAGCCACCGCCCCGGCCGGGGCCAGAGGCTCTTGGGCCCATAGGGGTTGGTTGAACCCTGGATAGGTGTCCGCCGCCACCCCCTGGGGGCCCACGCGGATCACGGCGTAGCCCGGCAGGTCGGCGTAATCGAAATGGGTGATGTACGGCTTCTCCACCTCCAGCAGGTGCCGGCGTTCCTCGAGGGTGCCGGGGGAGAAATGAGGGTTGAGGTCCACCAGGTTCGGCCCGTAATCCTTCAATCCGTGCAGTTCGTGCACCGGCCGGGTGGGGGCGTGTCGGATCACGCTGCACACCGCCAATTGCGCGAAGCAATCGCCGCCCACGCGCCGTTCCACCATGCCGTACTTGTGCAGGTGCCCGCTGAGCACGATGGCCTGATGTCTGGCCAGCAGCTTCAGCAGATGCGTGCGCCGTGCGACCTCGCTTTCGGCGGCGAAGATCGACCAGTTGGAGCGCTCGTTGTAAGGCACCACGGGCGGATGGATCAGAAAGAAGACGTGGCGGGCCGGAGCCCTCAAGGCATGCTCAAGCCAGTCCAGTTCGGGCTTGTAGGCATCGAAGAAGACGAACAGGTCATCGCCCTGCCGGACGGTATACGAGGCGCTGCTCAGGCTCTGGCCCGCCTGCCGGCCCAACCACGGCAAGAGCACCTTGTCAAAGGCCTCGGGGGCTCCCGGGCCGGTGATGTCGTGGTTGCCCTTGGTGATGAGGAAGGGTTTGCCGATGCGGGCGGCCTCGACGGCGGCGATGGCGTCCTGCGACTGCTGCACGGCCAAGTCGTAGCTGCCGCACAGGCCCTCGACGAGGTCCCCGATCTGGATGACGAACGGCATGGGCACGGCCGAGCTGCGCACCGTGGCGGCCACGCGGGCCAGGAGCGGCGGCGTGAAGTCTTCAGTCACCTTCACATAGCCCTGGATCTGGTGGATGTCGTGGGGCTTTTCGCGTTTGACCCAGTCCATGTCGTGGTACGACCAACGGTCGTAATGAATGTCGCCCAGCAGGACAAAGGCGTAATCCCATGGCTGGTCGGCCCCAGCCCCCGGCCCGGCCCCGGCCAAGGGCCTGGCCTCATCGCCGCGTGCCGACCGGGCCAGCCAGATCGACAGCCCGGCTCCTGCCACCAGCCCGGCCGCCCCGCAGCGCAGGAAATCCCGTCGTGACAAGTTTGTCATAAGCGTGCTCCTTAGACGTTGCCTGGGTGCCTTGCCCCGGCCAGCGCGCCGATCGATCCCCTGACCCTCAGAAGTTCCTGTACTTGGGATTGGAATTGACCGCGAACATGTCGTTGAGGTCGTTGTTGAGGTCGTCGTACGGCACCGCCGCGCCGTGGCCATCCACGAACGTCACATTGGCCACACCATTCAGGTGCCGGCAGGCCGGCTGCTCCTTCGAGGAGCCCAGGCTGAAGGGCGGCTGGGGGTAGAACTTCCCCCACGTGTGATAGTGGAAGGTGCCGTCGCCGGTGGTGCTGTCCACCCCCGGCCGGCCGACATCGCCCACGAGGAACAACTGGGAAGGGCGCAGGATCTGAGCCATGGTCGGCCCGTTGCTCCACGGGCTGGAACTGCCCTGCGGGTAGGCAATCAGCCCGTTGCTGACGCCGTAGCCCCCGCCCCAGGCCGCGACGGTGGAAAGCGGCGGCATTTCATTGGGCGCCACGGACGGGCAGCGCCACACGCCCACGCTGTAATCCACGTAGCCGGTCACGGCGGGGTTGGTGCCATCCAAGCCGGGGTTGGCATCGGCCAGATACTGGTACCAGAGCTTGCCCGAGCCCTTGCGCGGGTCACTGCTGTTACCGTTGACGCCGGGGGTCTGGCTGCCCTGGGGCGGCAGGGCGTCGCTGTTCTGGGCAGCGTAGTTGGCGAAGCCCAGCCCGATCTGGCGCAGGTTGCTCAGGCAGGCCGCGGCCCGGGCGGCCGCGCGGGCCTGACCCAGCACCGGCAGCATCATGGCCATCAGGAGCGCGATGATGCTGATCACCACCAGCAACTCCACCAACGTAAAAGCAGTGCCGCGTCTCATGGATAATTCCCTTTCGTACCTCGTAGGGCACGCTATTGCGTGCCTCTTCATCCCCTCTTGAGCGCACGCCCCATCCGGGGCTTCAGCCACGCCGGCGCCCGGACAGCAGGAACGCACCCGCCAGCCCGATCAGGGCCAGCGAGGCCGGCTCGGGGGTAACCGCTGCCGATGTGAAATCCGTGGAAACCACCAAGTTGTCCAGAGTGACCGTGGGCGAGATAGGAACCAAGGGAGCTAACGGCTGCGTGCCTTCGCGCAGATCGAGGTTGGCCAGGCCCGAAGACTTCCCGGTATTGCTGCTGGTGGCGGCATAGGGCGTATCGTTGGCTTGGGTAGCAGCGTCTGCCGGGTCCACGTACAAGTTCGCATAGTCCGTGCTTCCGTTGGCGCTGCCCGTCAGGAGGTACTGGGCGACGATGTGGTAGGTTTGACCCAGCGTCAGATCGTCGGTGCCCCAAACCAGCCCGCCGGAAGCAATGCTGAGCCCCAGCAGATATTTCGTGCCGGTGGCATCGGCGGGGTCGGCCTTCGCCCAGAGCTGGGCGGCATAGGACTTACTCGTCCCACTGTTCCGCACGGACATGAAGTAGTCCCCGGCGGCGGCTGAGGTGACGCTGATATCGGCCGCGTAATAGATGGACTGGTCCGCCGATGTTCGCTTGACGGCCGGGGTCAATGCGGCTTCCACCCACTGGCCGGCGGTTGTTGTGCCGTCCCCGGGGGTCAGGACCACGGCGCCACCCGAAACCTGCACGTCATCGTAAGGCAGCGTCGAGGCCGGCTCGGTGGGGACCTGCACCCACGGCCCCTGCCCCATCAGGTTGCCGCTGGTGTAGCTGTTGAAGTTATCGGACAGAAGCACATCCGCCGAAGCGGGGGCCACCGCCAGCCCCAGCCCCGCCGCGGCGATCAGGGCCCCCACCACCGTATGCTTCACTCTGCGATTCCTCGTGCTGTTCATGCCTCTTCTCTTTTCTCGTTATGGTCTAATTACTAACAATTTACTAATTTTTATACCTATCGAGGTATATTATGACCGCAGATGTTTTAGGGCCCGACTTCAAGCGTGTCAATGGGCCTCTGCATCTTGGCAGCGCCGGGATAACAGCCGCTTATTTACGTCAATTACATGTTATACAAGTAGATAAAATCAAACAGCGGGAGATGCATAACCGCGATTTCACGCAAAACTGTCGGCCTCTTAACAGGCCATCGCCATGGGGCCGCCCAAAACGGCACTTTCCCACCCCAGCTGGTAGACAGCCGATTTCTAGCAATTAAGCACGCTTCCTAGTGATGACTTTATCAACATTTGCATATATACCTCATTCGGTATATATTGTGCCTACGTCTGATGGTGGTATGTCTAGGACCAAAAACCGGCGGTATCCCGACTCCGGGAACTCGCACCAGGGGCGAGAACTGAATCATGAGTAAGTGCGATTATGTCCAGCAGGTTCTGGAACGCCGTATCCGACATGGGGATTATCTGATCCACGACCTGCCCGGGGAGCGCGAGTTGGCCCGCGACATGGGCGTTTCGCGCATGACCGCCCGCAAGGCCGTCCTGCGTCTGGTTCAGGATGGCATGCTGCAGCGTCTCCACACCGGCCGGCTGCGTGTGCGGGCGGGGGCGGCCGCGGCGCCGACCCGCATTGCCTTCCTCGTGCCCACGGTTCTCTCGGCTGATGTCGAGCGCTGGCGGCTGGCCCTGCATGCCCTGGCCGGCGAATTCCACGCCGTCATCCGCACCGTGTTGTTCCTGCACTGGGACGACCCTCTGGTCAGCGAGGCCCTGAACACCTTCGATGCGGTCGTGCTGTATCCCAGTTGCGAGGCGATCCCGCCCCATGCCGCGGCCCGGCTGCAGTCCTCGGCCAGCCGCATCCTGGTCCTGGACCAGGACCTGACCGACCTGGGTCTGCCCTCGATCTGCCCCTTCCCCCCGGCGTTCATCGCCCGCCTGCTGGACCAGCTTCTGCCCTGGAGCGATCGGGGCGTGGACTGCTTCAACATCCAGACCATCGACCCGGTCATCGAGGTGCGCATCCGCCAGTGGAACCTGTGGCGGGCCGCCCACCGCCTGCCGGGCCAACTGCTGGGCCAGCCCATCCGGGCCTACGGAGTTCCCCTGGAACAGGCCTACGCGGAGATGCTCCGGGCGATCGACGATGGACAGCTATCGGCCCGGGCGCTCTTGTGCACCACGGCTCCGGCGGCCCTGGCCGGCGTGCGGGCCCTGCACGACCGCGGCCGGCGCGTGGGCCGGGACATCGGCGTCTGCGTCATCAATGATGAGGGCTTCAGCCGGTACCTGACCCCCTCACTCACCTCCCTGCGCATGCCCGACCCGGCCCCCTACCTACGCCTGTGCCTGGAATGGCTGACCGACCCCAAACGCCCCTGGACCGGGTCGCTGCTGGTGCAACCCCTCGAACCCACTATTTTCGCGGGCGAATCCACCGGGCGCGCGTAAGCAGCCAGGACGCCAAGCCTATGCCCGCGTCTTGCCTAGAGCGGATTCCAGCACTGAGACCAACGGCCGCAAGTCCCTCAAGCGGCATAGAGCATCTTGGCCTCGTGCAATACCTTCTGGCGGAAATACTGCGAAAGGTCCTGCGGGATCCTCAAATCCACGTCACTGCCCGGCCGGAAATCGGCACCCAAAATCGACCCAAATGAGGAAAACCTGGCAATCTGGTGCTTGCGGCAAGAAGCCCCAAGGGCGGGCGGATCAAAGTCAATTCCGTGGTAAACCATGGCCGGTCCTCTCCGTCCATATCTACGCCGCCGGGGGCCCTGCCCGCTGTCTTGCTCCCGCCAACAACCGCGGACGACGGAGGTCTTCTTCAAGATCAGCGTGCGTGTGATAAGGCCAGAGGTCCATGTCGATTTCGCGCATGCATCGAGCCCGGCCCGCTACACCCAAAGTCGCCAACGACAGTAAGCAACCGGCCGGACTGATGATATCAACCAGGGGCCGTTCGTAAGAACGATCCGAGTAAAGGAACGTGATCCAGCGTGCAACGATGTGCCGCCCTGCGTGGGGCAACCGATCTCTCCCACGCAACTTGTAGCAGCGGGTATCGCTGTAGAGCGTCCACACCATGCCGAACATCATCCACAAAAACGGCTCGGGCCAGTTCTTGACCCGACCGGGCGGCAGAATGTCATCCCACAGCCGGTCTTCGAATTCCCAGTTGGTGATCAGGCCCGCGACATAATGACGCAGGTGCTGGGCGAATTGGTCGCGGCGCAGCCGGTCGATCATGCAACACCTCACGATCGAACTCCGCCCCTGATAATACCGCCACCAGCCGTGCCGACCCGGCGGACCGACGATCTCCTCTACGCCACGAGCGCTTCCGCCTGCGCCGCCTGGGTGGGCCCCAGGATCAGCATCTCCAGGCGTTCGGCCGGGTTGCGGCGCACCCAGGAGCGGAAGCTTTCCTCATCGTCCACCCTTTCGGCCAAGTAGTGATCCAAGAGGTTCTTGATGGAAAGGTGGATCATGTCGCCGCGGATTTTCTTGGCGACGACCTCGCCAAAGCGGGGGTCAGCCCCCAGGCCGGCGCCCAGCCAGACGTTGTAGCCATCCACCTTGAGCGTCTTGCCGGGTTCATCCTGGTCGGGCACCACCACCGGAATGCCGGTCAGGCCGATGTCGCAGATCTGGTAGTGGGCGCAGGCGTTGGGGCAGCCCGTGAAACTGATCGAGACGGGCTGATCCATGGCCGGCACGTTTTGCTCCAGCCAGCCCAGCACCCGGCCGGCCCGGTGCTTGGTTTCCACCACGGCCAGGTTGCAGAACTCGGTGCCGGTGCAGGCGATCAGGCTGGTGCGCAGGGGGTGGGCGGCCGAGGGCAGGCCGTGGTCTTCCAGGGCCTTGGACAGGTCGGCCAGGTTGGCCTTGGGCACATCCAGGAGCAGGGCGTTCTGACGCACGCTCAGGCGGATGCGGCGGGGCCCGGTGGCGAAGCGCTGGGACAGGTCGGCCAGGGCGTGCATGTTGCGGCTGGTCCAGCGGCCGCGCTCGATGGGCACGCCCACATAGTGGTTGCCATCGTTCTGCAGGCCGATGCCCATGTGGTCATCCACGCGTGAATCCGGCCAGCCGATGGAGTCATCGTGCTCCAGTTCGTAGCCCAGCACTTCTTCCAGGGTGTTGCGCGTCCACTGCCAGCCCTTTTCGGCCACCAGGAATTTCAGGCGTGCGTGGTTGCGTTTGGCGCGGTAACCATGATCGCGGAAGAGCACCACGAGCCCGCGGGCCACATCCATGACCTGGTCGGGGCGCACGAACACGTGCAGCGGCTGGGCCAGGTGGGGCGTATCCGACAGCCCGCCGCCGACGATCAGGCCAAAGCCCACCGCGCCCTCGGGCCGGCCGCCCTGGCGCACCGCGAACAAGGCATAGTCGTGAATGTGCGGCAGCCAGCAGTAATCGGGGCAGCCGCCAATGGAGGCCTTGAATTTCCGGGGGAGGTTGGAGAACTCCCTGCCACCGGCCAGGTACAGGTCGCTGATGGCCTTGGCATAACCGGAGGTGTCGATCAACTCGTGCTTGGCCACGCCGCTTAAGGGGCAACTCACCAGATTCCGGGGGGTGTCACCGCAGGCGAACTGCGATGTCATCCCGGCCGCCCACAGGGCCTCAAACATGGGTTTCAGGTCTTTCAGCGTGATCCAGTGAAGCTGAATATCCTGGCGGGTGGTGATATCGGCGAACCCCCGGCCGTAGCGCTCCGACAGGTCCCCGATGGTGCGCAGTTGAGCGGGCGTAAGCTGCCCGCCGGGGATCTTGATGCGGAACATGAAGTGCCCGTTGTTGGGCTTCTGCTGATAGACCCCGAACCACTTGAAGCGTACCTCGAGGTCGGTCTTGCCGGCGGCATCGGACTTAAGGGCATCGAAGTCTCCCCCTTCAGAGTAGCGCAGGATATCCTGCAGCACATCAAACCCGTCTTTGTCGAGCTTGGCCTGTTCGACCTTGTTGATCTTCACGGGGGTTGTCGGCATCGTCGCAGTCATGGGGATGATCTCGCATAGGGTCCCTGGGACGGACCCTGCCGTAAACGGCACCTGGGGTTGCGTGCTGGCCCGGCTGACGCGCCGGCAAGCGACGGGCCGCCGGGGCTGGGGTGAACCGCCGCGGGCCGTTCCAGTGACGGTCCGGCCGGGGGGGCCCTTCCCCGGGGTTCAAGATCATACAGCATACCCCATGGCCACCGCAATGTCTACTTGCAAAGTCGTTATTTATGTAAGATGCTTATCTACAATATATTGCGATCAATAAAGAGACGCTTATAGCTTGCTGGTCCCAGCCGGAAGCGTCCTGATCTACGCCGCAGCACTGAGCACGATCATCGCTTCGCGGCCCCGGGGCGGCGGCCTATTGGGCCAACATGTCCAAAGTTGGGTTGGGAAGCCGCACATTTTTCGGCCTGGACCGCCGGGCCTTGTCGATGCCCCTGGCCCGCACCACGTCGCCCGGGCTGCTCCTATTAGCCAGCCGGATGCAGTACCCAAGCCGGAGGGCATTCTTAATCGGGGACATACAGGCCAACGGGCCCAATACAGGGTACGGCAAGAAAGGCGGTTGCGGCATAAGATAGGCGGCCGTGCGGGCCATGCCAGGGCTGGCGACCGGCTTGCGGGGCTTTGCAGAGCGGTGCAGCCGGGCGGGAAATTGGCCGAAAAATAGGTTGTATCGGCGGATTTCCCCGCCCTGAGGGACACGGCAACATGCGCATCACCATGGTCGGTACGGGTTACGTGGGTCTGGTCACGGGCACCTGCTTTGCCAACATGGGCAATCATGTCACCTGTCTGGATGTGGACCCGCGGAAGATTGACATGTTGCGCAACGGGCAGTCGCCGATCTACGAGCCGGGGCTGGAGGAACTGATCCTGCGCAACGCGCGGTCCGGGCGGCTGAAGTTCACCACCGAGAAAGCCGAGGCCTACCAGTCGGCGGAAATCATCTTCATCTGCGTGGGCACGCCCTCGGATGAGAAGGGGCACGCGGACCTCAAGTACGTCCTGGCCGCGGCGGATGACATTGGCCAGGCGATTGAAGCCGGGCCGGGCAGCACAGGCAGCGGCGAAGACCGGCGGGCCAAGATCATCGTGGTCAAATCCACGGTGCCCGTGGGCACCAACGCCAAGGTCAAGGCCCGCATTGCGGCCAGGACGCAGAAGCCCTTCCGCATGGCCTCCAACCCCGAGTTTCTCAAGGAAGGGGCGGCCATCACCGACTTCAACAAGCCCGACCGCGTGGTGGTCGGCTGCGAGGACAAGGGCACCGGGGACCGCCTGCGCGATCTGTACGAGCCCTTTGTGCGCCAGGGCAATCCCATCTTCATCATGGACATCCCCTCGGCCGAGATGGTCAAGTACGCCTCCAACGCCATGCTGGCCACCAAGATCTCCTTCATCAACGAGATCGCCAACCTGTGCGAAGCCTACGGGGCGGATGTGGACGAAGTGCGCCGCGGCATGTGTTCGGACCGGCGCATCGGCAACCAGTTCCTGTACCCCGGCCTGGGCTACGGCGGCTCGTGTTTCCCCAAGGATGTGCTGGCCTGTATCTCCATGGGCAAGGAAAGCAGCACGCCCACGCAACTGCTCAGTTCGGTGCACGAGGTGAACCAGCGGCAGCGCGATGCCTTCATGACCAAGATCGACAAACACTTCAACGCCGGGGGCAAGAACCTGGCGGGCAAGCGCATTGCCGTGTGGGGCATCGCCTTCAAACCCGGCACCGATGACATCCGCGAAGCGCCGTCCGTGACCTTGATCCGGCATCTGCTGAATCGCAAGGCCGAGGTATCGGCCTACGACCCGGTGGCCGCGGAGAACTGCCGCCGCCTGCCGGAGGTCGGCGATCAGGTGCAGTTCGTCATGGCCCCCATGGACGCCCTGCACCAGGCCGACGCCTTGATCATCTGCACCGACTGGGACGAGTTCCGCCACCCCGAGTTTGAGGAGATGAAGCGGCTGATGAAGGCGCCGGTGGTGTTCGACGGCCGGAATCTGTACCACCCCGAGACGATGAAGGAACTGGGTTTCCGCTACTACTCGGTGGGACGGCAGACGGTGTAGGCAACTGCATCACTATTGCCCCCTGCCAGCGGGCGCAGGTAAGATGGCGGGCAGGGGACAATTCATGCCTGACCAGAAGTACACGGATCCGGACGTGGTTGGTCGGTTTCGCGGGCGCTGCACGCGGGGAACGGGGGGCTTTTCTCTCCTGGAACTCCTGGTGGTGGTGGGCCTGCTGGTGCTTTTGGCGGCGGTCCTGCTGCCGACGCTGGGAGCGGTGCAACAGGCGGCCCGCCAGGCGGCCTGCCTGAGCAATCTGCGGCAACTGGGCCTGGCCACGCAGGGCTATGCGACCGATTTTCGAAGCTATCTTCCCCAGCCCGATGAAGATGATGACATCCCGACGGCGACCGCCCGGGCGGCGGCCTGCTGGTTCAACGCGTTGGATACCTATCTCAACCAGCAGGTCCTGGCTTACCGCAGCGGCAACACGGCCCAGCGCAATTACCGGGAATTCAAGCAGGATCCGGTCTGGCGGAGCCTGCCTGCCGCCGGCAGCCCCGGGCGCGAGGACAACCGCACCATCAAGATGAACGGCTATCTGGGTGACCCCGGAGGGAATGACTTTGGCGACCTGAACGATGCTCGGCCGGGCCTGGCCCCGCTTCACTGGAAGTTCTTCCGGCTCAGCGAAGTGTCCCGGCCCGGCCTCACCGTGGCCTATTTTGACGGGCGGGCCGGCGACACGCCCTCGGTTACCACGGGTGACCTTGACACCACCCACCTGAAGTGGTTCCACGGCAACGAGATCTACGTCGCCCTGCGCCACGCGAATCAGAGCGCCAACGTAATGCTGCTGGACGGCCACGGGGAAAACGGCCGGCAGGCCGTGCGCCAGATGGATAGCGGCTACCAGGGCTGGTACAACGGGGCCAATGGCGGCCTGCAGAAGTACAACTGGTTTCACCTGGGCCGCAACGGCATCAACGACAACTGAAGCCGGCGGCACGGGGCAGCCCAGGCGGCCAGCGAGCCACACCCTTCGTTCGGAACTGAACTGCGGGGCAACACCCCTGAGTTTTCCATCGAACAGGTCGCGGCGTAGGGCGCCCACGCGACAGCTTGGGGAGGCCAGTTTCACACCAGCAGGGCGGCCGGGCTTTCCAGCATGGACTTGAGCGTCTGCAGGTACTGCGCGGCCGTGGCGCCATCCACGACGCGGTGATCGGCCGAGAGCGTGCAGGTCATTTCCTGGCCCACCGCCAGTTGCCCATCGCGCACCACGGGCTTGGCCTGGGCCGCGCCCACAGCCAGAATGGCGGCCTGGGGCGGATTGATGATGGCTTCGAAGTGGTCCACCGCGAACATGCCCAGATTGGAAAGGGTGAAGGTGCCCTCAGCCATGTCCTGGACCGACAGGCCGCGGGTGCGGGCCTTTTCCGCCAGGGCCCGGACCTCTTCGGAGATGCTGCGCAGGCCCTTATTCTGGGAGTCGCGGACCACGGGAACCACCAGCCCGCCACCTTTCTCCGCGGGCAGATTCACGGCCACGCCCAGGTTCACCGTGCCGTGCTGCACGATGCCCTGATCCGACCAGGAGCTATTGACCGCCGGATGCTGCACGCAGGCCAGGGCCGCGGCCCGCACCAGGAAATCATTAACCGAGAGCTTGACTCCCTGGCTCTCCAACTGCTGATTCAGTGTTTGGCGCAGGGCCAGCAGGGCATCCATGGCCACGCGGGTGGTGACGGTGAAGTGGGGGATGGAGGTCTTGGATTCCACCAGGCGGCGGGCGATGGTCTTGCGCATGGAGGAAACGGGGATGGTCTGGGCCTTGAGGCCTGCGGCGGGTCGGACAGAGGGGGCCGGAGCGGAACTTCCGGGGGCAGGGGCCGCGGCGGAGCCGGAGGCGCTTCCGGGGGCGATTCCGGGAGCGCTTCCGGGGGCGGCGGCCAGGACATCGCGTTTGACGATGCGCCCACCGGGGCCGGTACCGGAAAGGTTCTGGAGTTCCACCCCCTGCTGCTCGGCAATCTTGCGGGCCAGCGGCGAAACTTTGAGGCGCCCGCCCGGCTCGGCGGCCGCCGGGGCCTGCGGCGGGGCGGCCACGGCGGTGGCGCTGCCCCCCTCCGCGGCCTCCGCCTTATTTCCGCTGTCTGAGGACGTTGAACCTTCCTGCTGAGCGGCCTTGGCCGCCTCTTCCACGCTCTCGCCCTTGCCGGCCAGCACCAGGATCAGGGCACCCACCGGCACGGTCTGCCCCTCCGCGACGGCCAGGGAGGCCACGGTGCCATCGTCGAAGGTCTGAAGCTCCATGGTGGCCTTGTCGGTTTCCACATCGCCCAGGACATCACCGGACTTGACCGTGTCGCCCACCTTCACACGCCAGGAGACAAGGGTTCCTTCCTGCATGGTGTCGGAAAGGCGGGGCATGGTGATGGTGATGGGCATGAACTAGGCTCCGAAGCGGCTGGTTGGAGTGGGCCGATCTGGAACGCTCAATCCTAGCACCTTCGGGGGGAAACGGCAGCAACGAGGCGCCTACCTGGCCAGGGGCCCGAGGGGATCGCCCCGCTCACACATCCAGGAACTCCAGGATTTCCTCTTCGAGCCCCGGCCAGTGGCGCTGGCGGATGCTGAAGTGATTGGCGTGGGGGACCTCGACCAGGCGGCAGATGCCCTGGGCGTTGGCGGTGGCCAGGACGCGGCTGTGTTCACGGGCGCTCAAGTTGCGGTCGGCCCCGCCCACGACGATGAGCACGGGCACCTGCAAGCGCTGCACGGCCGGCAAGGTGGCGGCGTCGGCCACCGTGAAACCGGCCTGGCGGGCGGCCTCCTCAAAGCCGGCCAGCACCCAGGCCTCGTCGGTGAAAGGGGCATAGAGGCGGCGGTAGGAGCGCACGGCCTCACGCATGTTGACGAAGGGGGCCAGGGCCACCACCCGGGCCACGCGACTGTCGATGGCCGCGTGCTGCAGCACGGTGGCGGCCCCCAGGCTGTAGCCGAAGGTCAGTACCTTGTCGCCGGCCCAGCCCTGGGCCTGGGCGTAGTCGATCAGGGCGGCCACATCATGCCGCTCGCGGACACCAAACGTGGTCCAGCCTCCGCCGGACCGGCCGTGGCCGCGCTGGTCGAACAGGATCACGTTGTGTCCGGCCTGGGCCAACGCCCACGCCCGGCCCAGGTGGTTCTCCTTCGTTTCGATATAGCCATGGGCCATGATAATGGCACAGCGCGGCGGCCGACCGGGGGAGGCCGGCAGATACAGACCATCCAGCGGCACCCCATCGTGGCTGGTCCAGCGAAAGGCGTGAGCGCCGTGGCGAAAGGCCCAGGCCCGGCGCCCCACGTTCAGGGTCAGCAGCACGCTGAGCCGGGTGAGACGCAGCAGCCACCACGCCAGGGAGGCTGCGGCCCACTGGTGCCGCACCGGGGGCTTGGCCTCGACAGATTGGGGACCCGCCACGGACATCGTTCACAGTGTAGTACGCCTCAGGGGCCTTGCGGAGCTATTTGACTTCGATTTCCAGCACTTCGAGGGCGGCCTGGACGTGGTGTGGGTCGCCATCGGCCTGGAGCATGGCGGGGGTGCTCATGGCCAGAAGGCCGCGCTTAACCGCGGCCAGAAGCGGCCAGTCGGGCTCGACGGGCAGGCCCAGGCGGTGGCGTTCGTGGGCGATCATGCTGACGAGCTTGCGGCCGCCGAGACGTGCGCGGCGGGCCCAGAACAGGTGCTCCAGGTACACCGCATCTTCGATCCAGTGGCCCGGATGCACCAGGGCGTAGTCGATCAGCAGGGCCGGCCCGGCCGGGGCGGGCTGGCGGGTCATGGCGTTGGCGAGTTGGAAGTCGCCGTGGCACCAGTCGGTGCGCGAGCGTGCATTCCAGATGCTCAGCCAGAACCCCAGCTTTTTCTGAGCGGCCTTTAGAGCGTTTTTCCAGCGCTGTTCGTGCGCGATATCGTGGTCCTCGGCGATGTGGCGGCGGGCCTGCTCGCAGACGCGTTTCCAGTCCTTTTCCGGGCCTGGCGCCGGCAGTGGCACGCTGCGGCTGGCTACATAAAAACGGCCCAGGGCCTGCACGGCCAGGTCGAATTCCAGGCCGTTCCAATGCAGGGAGAGGGGGCCGTGCTCCAGGCGTTCCATGAGGACCCAGGCCAGGTCGTAAGGTCCCAGCGACTGATCGGAGACGAACAGCCGCGGCGCCACATCGCCGGCCGCCTGGAGGTGCCGGAGCCAGAAGAGCTCAACCGGAGGGACCGGCAGTTTGACCACTGCCGGCCGCGGCAGGCCGGCATCGTCGTGCCACAGGGCGTAAGCCGTGGCCGCCCCCCCGCGCTGCCAACTGGTACGGAACCAGCTCAGGCCCGACAGCCGGCCTGCGCAGGCCTCCAGCAGCACCGGTTCCAGGGCGGAACCCACCGGGCTGTCATGATGGGTGGAATCGCAAGAAGGAAAGGATAAACCACTCACCACGGCAGCAGCAACGGCTGCGCCGGAGTCCCCGGCCGGCTGCAGTTCGCGGTGTTCGACCATGCACTCACACGCTTCGTGGCGTTACCGCCCGCCTGCTCTCTCTACCCTACCCGCCCGACCGGCCGGGAGCAAGGTAAATCTGTGGCCGGGTCACGACCGGCCCCGGCGGGGCAGGTTGAATCTGCGCTCGCCCGTGCGAAAATGGGGTCGCGATGGAGATGTTCGGATGCCTCGGCGCCTCGCCGTCATCATTCTCATCCTGCTGCTGGTTGCGGCCGGACTCCTAGCCGGGTGGCTTCGACGCCATCGACAACCGGCGGCCCCCTCCGGTTCTCCAGCCACCCCAGCGGCCGGCGTTGGCCAGTGGCTCAGTTACCGCGGTGATGCGGCGCTTACCGGCCGAGCCACGGATCAACGCATCCACCTCGACGTTGAACCTGGTTCTGGAAAGCCGCTGTCCCCGCTCTGGTCGTACAAGGCCCCAGACGCCATCCACTCGTCGCCCTTCACAGCACATG
>JAJXSS010000262.1 GCA_021784455.1 Planctomycetota bacterium | reverse complement strand
TGACAATGCACTAGCTACACTGGGCATGATGCGTGTGTTGTGTGAGCCGTGGATGGAGCAGTGGAGGCCGGCGTTGCGGGCCGGGGGCGCGCAGGGCACATCCTCCCAGGATCGCACGCAACTGGCCGAGATTGCCGCGGACCACGCCCGGCGTCTGGGGACGGCCCCTCTATCAGCCGGCGAACCTGTTTTGGCCACCGGGCACCAGGCCTGGCTATGGCATCCGGGCATTCTGGCCAAGGATGTGGCCATGGTGGTGGCGGCCGGCCGGTGGCGGAGCAGCGCGGTTCATCTGGTGGTCGATCAGGACACCCATCCGCCCCTGAATCTGGATGTGCCGGTGCGGCGCGGGCCGCGCTTGGCGGTCGAGCGGCTGACGCTGGCCGCGGCGAGTGATGTCATCCCCACCGGTTGCCAGCCTCCTGTGGACCCCCGGAATGTGCTGGAGACGCTGCAAGATGCCCGCCGGCGCCTGGGGGCAGAACTGAGGTGCGATCTGGGCCCGCTGGAGCAGGCCTGGGGGGATCTGCCCGAATGCCGAACGCTGGCCCAGCAGATCGCCGTGGTGCTTCAGCGGCTGATGCGGCCATGGACCGGCCCGCTGGCGATGGTGTTGGCCAGCGACCTGGCGCGGCTTCCCGCCTTTGAACGCGTGCTTCAGCGCATGCTGGAAGACCCGGCCGGGTGCATCCGGGTCTACAACCAGTCGGTCCAGCAGCACCGCGAGTCAGGCATGACGCCCCTGGCCATCGGGCCCGAGCGGGTGGAACTGCCGCTATGGCGTCTGGGGATGGGCCAGCCCAGGCTGCGGGTGTTTGCCGTGCGCGGCAGCGGGCAGCAACGATGGAGCCTGAGCGATGAGCGGCGCCAGCCCGTGCCGCCCGAGGCGATCCCCAGTCTGGCGCCCAAAGCCCTGCTGCTGACGGCGCTGTTCCGCGGGGCGCTGTGTGACCTGTTCATTCACGGCAAGGGCGGCGGGCATTACGATCATGCCATGGAGGACTGGTGGGGCGGCTGGACCGGCCAAGCCCTGGCCCCGATGGCGGTGGTCAGCGCGGATGTTCTGCTGGATTTCGACGCTCCCCTGGCCGAGCGCCGCGAGGTGACACGGGCGGTGTGGTGGAAGCATCACCTGCCGCACAATCTGGACCGGGCGTTGCACCTGACGGGGTCGCAGGTGGCGCGGAAGCGTGAGCTCCTGGATATGCTCAAGGCGGACGGGGATCGCGGCCGGCGGGCGGCGGCGTTTGCCGAAGTGCACCGGATCAACGACGGCTGGGCGGCCACGCACGCCGATGCCCTGGCCCAGGCGGCCCACCGGGTGGAACTGGCCCAGGCGGGCTGGGCCAACCGCGCGGTGGCCCACCGGCGTGACTGGTGCTTTGCCCTGTACCCGAAATACCGGATGCTGGAACTGGTGCGGGCGTTCGAGCCGGGCGTGGCCACCGCACCGGATGGGAACAAAACATGAAGCGGATGAGACTCCAGGTGGTGATGTGGATGCTGCTGGCCGCGGCGCCGGTTTGGGCCGCGGCGCCCACGACCCAGCCTCAGGTTGCCTTTGACCGCTGGTACACGGTGCTTCTGGGCGGGCGGCCGGCGGGCTGGTCGCACACGCGGGTGGAACTCCAGGCCGGCCGGTTCACCACCACCGACCAGATGAAGATCCTGATCAACCGCGGGACCGCCACGCTGGCGATCGGGGCCCGCAGCCGGTTCGTGGAGACCCAGTCCGGCCGGCCCATCAAGGCGGAATCGGTCAGCCGGATGGGGCCGCAAGAATCCGGTCAGCGCTATGTCTTCACAGACAAGGGTATCGAGGTGACCTCCTGGCAGGGCGACCAGCGGCATACCTCGCTGGCTCCCAATCCCACCGGTGCCGGGGCGCACTGGCTGCCACCGGTGGCCGAGCATCGCGCGGTGCAGCGGCAGGTGGCGGCGGGGGCCCGCCAGATCAGCACCTGGTCGCTGGATCCGAGCCTGGGGCCCAGCCCCACGCGCACCGACTATCGGCTTGAGGGGCGGCAGAATGTGGCGGTGCTGGGCAAGGTGGTACCGGCGATGGTGTGGCAGGAAACCAATTCGCACCTGCCGGGGCTGACCACCACCGACTACACCGATGAAGCGGGCTGGTCGATCAAGACCACGATCGACCTGCTGCCGGGCATGCGTCTGGAAGTGGTGCAGTCGGATCGGGAACTGGCCCTGAGGCAGATCAGCCCGTCCCAGGTGCCGGAACTGATGACCCAGACGTTCATCAAGCCGGACAAGCCGGTGCCGGATGCCCGGCAGTCGCGGCTGGCAATCTACGACCTGACCTTCACGCCGGCCCAGGGCGCGGTGGCCGGCCACCCCTTGCCGGCCGGGCTGCTGCCCACCACGGGCTGTCAGCGGGTGGTCTGGAGTGACGAGTACCACGCCCGCGTGGTGGTGAACCTGGACAGCCCCACGGCCGCGGGCTCGGACCTGCCGACGCCGGCCGATCGCCGGCCCTCGCTGATGATCGACAGTGATGATGGCCGGGTGCTGGCCCTGCGGGACCAGGCTCTGCGGGGTCTGGCGGCCGATGCCAGTCCGGTCCAGAAGGCCAAGACCCTGCGCCGGTTTGTCTATCGGTTTATTCGTAACAAGGACCTGTCGATCGGCATGGCCACGGCCGGTGAGACGGCCCGCAGTGCCGAAGGTGACTGCACGGAGCACGCGGTGCTGCTGGCGGCTTTGCTGCGGGCGGCGGGCATTCCCAGCCGCACCGTCAGCGGCCTGTTGTATGTGGACGAGTTCCTGGGCCAGAAGCAGGTGTTTGGCTATCACATGTGGACCCAGGCCTGGCTGGACACGGGGCAGGGGGCCCACTGGGTAGATCTGGATGCGGTGCTGCCCCACCATGCGTTCGATGCCGCCCATATTGCCCTGGGCGTCAGCAGCATGGATGATCAGTCGGGAGCCATGGGCGGCGATGTGCTGGATCTCCTGCCCGTGCTGGGGCGGCTGAGCATCGCCGTGCGGTAGGTTGAGTCAAGTCTTCGGACCCGCCTCGGCCTGATCCCATGACCGCTTGCTCACGGTCGCGGCTCGTGAAGCCTGGAGTCGTTTCCTTGCCCAACATCCATCCCACGCAACTGCCGCCTCTTCCCGTCCGCCCGGCCGCCGCCCACAAGGGCACCTTCGGTACGGTGATCGTCGTGGGCGGCAGCCCCACCATGGTCGGGGCGCCGGCCTTGTGCGCGGGGGCGGCCTTGCGCGCGGGGGCGGGGCTGGTCAAGATCGTCGCGGCCCCCGGAATCTTGCCTTTCATGCTGAGCGTTGAGCCGTGTGCGACGGGCATCATCCACGAAGGCGATCCGGGGGTGTTGGTGGAAGCGCTGGACCGGGCTGATCCCAAGCGTTCGGCAGTCCTGGCGGTGGGGCCGGGGCTGGGGCAGGAGGCCCCGGCCGGGGCGGTGGTGGCGGCGCTCTTGCGCGGCCCGCGGGCCATGGTGCTGGATGCGGACGGATTGAATCTCTTGGCCACCGCGGGTCAGCCGCGGCCGATCCCTGGCCCGCCGCTGGTTTTGACACCGCATCCGGGCGAGTTCGCCCGCCTTGCCGGTGCCTTGGGGATCCAGGCCAGTGCCATAGATCCAGCCGCCCGGCCAGAGGCGGCCGCCGAGTTGGCCCGGGCTCACGGGGCGGTGGTGGTGCTCAAGGGCCAGGGCACCGTCGTCAGCGATGGCCCCCGGAGTTACATCAACACGACGGGCAATCCGGCGCTGGCGACGGCGGGTTCGGGGGATGTGCTGACGGGGTGCATCGCGGCGCTGATAGCCCAGGGGATGGCGGCGTTCGAGGCCGCCGTGCTGGGGGTGTACCTGCACGGTCTGGCGGGAGATTTGTGGGCGCGGGACAAGGGCCCGTCGGGATTGACCGCGAGGGACCTGGTCGAGCTACTGCCGGAGGCTTTTGCGGCCAGGCGCAAGCAGTAGGTTCGGCCATGGCCGAACCTACTTTACGACGCCGATGGTCAACAGCAGATTGGCGTAGATGCGCTCTTCGCCGGTGGCGATGGTCAGGGCCACATCCGAGCTGGCGGCGGCCTTGTAGAAATCGAAGCGCTCGATGCGATCCAGGTCGCCTTTGTAGCCCGCGGCCTTGAGCAGCTTGGTGTAATCTTTCCAGATGGGCGGAGCTTTGGTGAGGGCGTAGGGCCCGGTGGTGGAGTACTGCATCACGGCCGCCGCTTCAACGGGCATGGCCGAAAGCAGGGTTTCCAGGGCCTGGCAGCCGCTGACCAGGCCGGGGGCGAGGTTCAGGCTGACCAAGGTGGCGTTGGGTCCGAGCTTGGTGGCAAAAGGGTAATTGCCATCGGCGATCAGGACCTTGGAGCCGTGGCCCGAGCGGCCGAGCACTTCCAGAATCTGGGGATGAATCAACTGGCCTTTGAGCATGGGAAACTCCGTGAAGGAATGAATTATCCATGTGATAACCGCGGACGGGCGTCAGATGCAAGTGCACGAGAGCCGAAATTGATCGGGGGGATGGAACGCGCCGTTGCCGTGGGGGCGGGCTGGCCCGAATGTCCGGGCACGATCCACACCCATCCAGGTGTCCGGGCGGGCCCGGGCCGACGGGGAGGAAGGGGTTCGGCCAGGGCCGAACCTACAAGAGGAGGTCGACGGCCGCGGCGAAGATGGTTTCCGGCTCGGCCATGCGTCCGGGGCCGGCGGTGCGGCAGGCTTGCCAGCCGGTTTCCGGGCCCACGAGGTGCCAGCCCAGGAACTGACGCACGGTGGCCAGATTGCGCTGGGTGATGGGGTTTTGCCACATGTCGGCGTTCATGGCCGGGGCCAGCAGGGCGGGGGTGGTCTTGGGTGCCCGGGGCAGGGCGCAGGCGGTCAAAAGCACGATGTCATCGCAGAGGCCGGCGGCCAGTTTGGCGATGTGGTCGGCCGAGGCGGGGGCGACCAGGAACAGGTCGCACCAGCGGGCCAGGCTGATGTGCTGGGCGGCCAGTTCCTGCTCACGCTGCCAGATGCTGGTGATAACGGTGTGCCCGGATAACGATTCGAAGGTGAGCGGGGTTACGAAGCGGGTGGCCGCCTCGGTCATGATCACGCGCACTTCGGCGCCGGCCTGGGCCAGGCGGCTGGTGAGAGCGGCCGACTTGTAGGCGGCGATGCCCCCGGTGACGGCCAAAAGGACCTTCCGGCCGGTCAGCGGCGCGGAATCATGACCCGCCGGATTGGGAGGCACCTGACTCATGGGGCCTTACTTGGAATCACCGGATTCCTCATCCTTGGGCATTTCGCCGGCCACCTTGCCCTCGGCGATTTCCTGGATGGCCACCTCGATGTCGCTGCGGCCCTGGCGATCCACCAGGGGGCGTGCCCCAGCCATGAGCTCACGCACCCGATGCTGGATCAGGGCGCACAGCTTGAACCGGCCGCCGGACTTCTCAACGATATCTTCGCCCTTGAGCGCTTCGATCATGGGGAGATCGACTCCTGGATTGCGGGGTGGAAAAGACCCTGAATTGTACCGCCCTGGCCGGGATATGCAATGCGCTGGAAGCGGAGTGCCAATCCCAATCAGCGCTTGGGGGTGGGCAAATCTTCGATCAGGGGATTGCGGCCGTAGTGCAGGCGGGATTCGATGGCTATCAGGGCGGCCTGCAACTGGTCCATGCCCGGGACTTCCAGATCGGCGCAGGCGAAGTGGTGGTGAAAGCCATCCACGGTCAGGTCGCAGTTGTAGGTGACGGCTTGTCCCTGGGGCATAAAGCGGCCGGGAGCGTGCAGGAGGTTGTACTGGGCGATGATCCTAAGTATTTGTTGTTGGTCGTCTTGTGTGATAGTGCCCACGGGTTTGGCCACGCCGATGCGGGCCTGTCGGCCACCGCCGAAGGAAAGGATGTTTTTGGTGTTCAGGACGATGTAGGTGATCCGGCCATCGTGGGTGCTGGTCAGCAGTTGCAGAGCCAGTTCGTGTGGCCCCGGGTGCTGGGGATCCAGCCGGGGCGCCTGGGTGCAGGCGGCCAGCAGAAGGCCGCAGGCCAGGAGCGGCAGGGAGAGCTTGATCATGGTTGACTTCCGGGGGTAGGACGGGAAGGGCCGGGATACGCCCGGGCCCAGTTCTGCCCCAGACGGGGCTTGATGCGGCCGAGGATGAGTACCAGGACCAGCAGTCCCAGGCCGATACCGCTGACCCAGGCCAGGTGATGCAGGGTAGTGGACTGCGGCGTGCCGGAGGCGATCTGGTGCCTTAAGGCCAGGATCAGCCCGCGTGACTCGAGATGCAGAAAGAGGATGATGGGGGCGGCCAGGGCCAGCTTAACCTGCAGCCAGCGCTGCCGCAGCATCAGTCCCGGGCCGTGGTGCCAGAGCAGCAAGAGGCCAAAGACCAGGGCCCCGAGCACGCCCGGCAGCACCACACCGCGGTAGATGTGGGTGAGGGCAGCTTCCAGGAGGCGCCACTGGCCCGGCGTGGTGGGCCGGCTGGTGGCGGCAATCGCGGTCAGGGCGCCCAGGCCCCCCAGCAAGGCGGCCACGGACAATACCTTGGGCACCAGCAGCCAGGGCCGCAGCCCGCGCGACGGTTTCCGGCCGTGGATGTTGGGGACGGCGGCCATGGGGAAAGTGTAACGCGGGAGGCGGGGGAGCGGGTGTCGGGGTGCGGTGGGTACAGGCGGGGTGTGACAATTTCCGCGGGCGGAATTTTCAGGCAGCCAATCTGAGGGGAGGCGGGGGACTTTGAGACTTCCCGTATGGCTCCCACTCCTCGTTGACCTCCAGG
>JAJXSS010000261.1 GCA_021784455.1 Planctomycetota bacterium | reverse complement strand
CCACGCTGACGGCCACCATCACGACCATCCCCACGTCGGACCAGGTTCCCTTCGACGTGAACATGAACCTGATCATCGAGTTGTATCGCTAATTTGACATCACCCTCCGTCGCCTTGAATGCCAAGTCGCGAGGCGGGGACGACCCCGGTTGGTCAATGCCCAGGCCGTGCTGCCTGGGCATTTTTCTCATCGGCTTCGGCCGGTGGGGCGGTACAATCAACACTCGCAGTGCCGGTTCACCCCATGCCCAAGGAGTCGCACATGGCCGAACACGTATACAAGAAGATCGAGCTGGTCGGGACATCGGGCACCTCGATTGAAGAGGCGGTCAACAGTGCGGTGACCAAGGCCGGTCAGACCGTGCATAACCTGCGCTGGCTGGAGGTGGCGGAGATCCGGGCGGCTCTGGATGGCGGCAAGGTTTCGCAGTGGCAGGTGACGGTGCGCATCGGCTTTACGCTCGATGACCACGGATAGCGCCTCTGGATAGGGTGCGGGCGGGCCGCATCCCCGTGGGTAGGGCCGGGCTCAGCCTTGTGGAAAACCATGGACGGTCGCTTGCGGCCGACACCGGCCCTACTATCCTGCCGCCCGCAGCGGCGGTGCTGGATGACCGGCCGGCCGGTCGGGCCGGGGCAAGGAGAACTGCATGAAACTGTTGGATGGTAAACGCGGGGTGGTATTCGGCATCGCCAACGATCGCAGCTACGCCTGGTGCATCTCGCGCCAGCTCATGGACCAGGGGGCCAAGTGCGTGTTCACCCACCTGCCCGGCGCCAAAATGGAGCATCGCACCCGGCTGGCCGTGGAGGAGCTGGGGGTCCGCCACCCGTGGATGATGCCCTGCGATGTGCAGAAGGATGAGGATCTGGATGCGGTCTTCGGCCGTCTGAAGCAGGATTTCGGCAAGATCGACTTCCTCGTGCATTCGGTGGCGTTTGCCGATCGCAGGTTCCTGGAGATCGGAAACTTCCACACCACGCCCCGGGCGGTGTGGAACCAGGCCCTGGACATCAGCGCCTATTCGCTTTTGGCCATGGGCCAGCGCGCCATCGACGTGATGCCCGATGGTGGTTCCATCCTGGCGATGAGCTATTACGGCGGGGAGAAGGTGATCCCGGGCTACAACATCATGGGCATCGCCAAAGCGGCGCTGGAGCACACGGCCCGCTACCTGGCCCTGGAACTGGGGCGTAAGAAGATCCGCGTCAACACGATTTCCGGCGGCCCGCTGCGAACCCTGGCCGCTTCGGCGGTAGGGGGGATCAGCGCAGTCTTCGATCACTACAAGCACAAGAGCCCGCTGGGCCGGAACATCGAGGGCGAGGAGGTGGGCAACACCGCCGTGTTCCTGCTCTCGGATCAGTCCAGCGCCATCACCGGGGAAAACATCCACGTCGATTGCGGTTACAGCACCATCGGAGTGTGAGGGGAACCGGATAACCTGGCGGCCGGGGGAAGCAGGGAGGTGGTGGTTTGGGGATCTGTCGCCCGGAGTTGATGCGGGCACATCCGTCTGGCCAAACCACCACTCCATCCAATCCCCCTTTGCCATTTCTCCGTCGGTTTCGCCGTCCGTTTGACGCTTGGGGCCATATTCCATACCATCGGGTCTCTTTCTCGTCACCGCACTCCGCGGAGAAATCTCTCGATGGGCTACGACTGTGTGGTCTGTGCGAAGCAGGTCCCGGACACCAAGAACATCACCGGCCAGGCGATGAAGGATGACGGCACCGTCAATCGGGCCGCCTTGCCTGCGGTGTTCAATCCGGAGGATCTGCACGCCCTGGAAACCGCCTTGGACATCCGCGACCGCTTCGGCGGCACGGTTACAGTGATCACCATGGGGCTGCCCAAGGCCTGCCAGGTGTTGCGCGATGCGTTGTATCGTGGCGCCGACCGGGCCATCCTGATCACCGACCGCCGGGCGGCCGGATCGGATACCCTGGCCACCAGCTACATCCTGTCCACGGCCATCCGCAAACTGGCCCCCGACATCGTGCTGTGCGGCCGGCAGGCCATCGATGGCGACACGGCCCAGACCGGCCCGCAGATCGCGGAAAAGCTGGATTTCACCCTGATCAGCTACCTGGAGGAACTGCAGGCCCTGGAAGACCAGACCATCCGCGTCAAACGCAATGTGGGCAATGGATGGGAAGTGGTGGAGGCCCGCTTGCCGGTGCTCTTGACGGTGATGAACACCGCCAACACACCCCGTCCGTCCGGGGCTAAGCGGATCATGAGATTCAAGAAGGCCAAGGCCCCGGCGGAAGTTGCCGGGGAAGTGGCCGCCCAGATGCCCCAGGCCGGCAAGCCGGAGCAGGCCGCCGAAACCAAGAATCGCTGCGACGCCCTGGCCGCCAAGGGCCTGCTCATCGACCAGTGGGATCTGAGCACTATCGAGGCCGATCTGGCCTGGTGCGGCCTGGCCGGCAGCCCGACCAAGGTGCATCGCATTCAGGCCATCGTCCTGGCCGGTGGCCAGTACAGGCAGTTCCAGCCGACGGACGAGAGCGTCGGGGAACTGGTCGGAGAACTCATTCGCGATCACACCATCGGCTGAACCACCGTTAATCCGTTGATCCGTTCCTTCCTTGAATCGACGGAGATGCGGTCGCAGGCCTGCCGAGGCCTGTTCGGATTGACGAGTCAACGCAGCAACGAATCAACGGACTTCAAGATGATCGAAGTAAACAGAAAAGGCGAGGTCTGGGTGTTTGCGGAGCAGGAGGCCGGCAAACTCTCCGATGTGCCGCTGGAGTTGCTGGGCAAAGGCCGGGAACTGGCGGACACACTCAACGTCCCCCTGGCGGCCGTGCTGCTGGGCAAGGGGATCGATGACCTGGCCTCGCGGCTGGTGGCCTACGGCGCCGACAAGGTCTACGTGGTCGATCACCGTTCCCTGGATCTTTATCAGGCGGCCACCTATCGCAAGGTGTTCTGCGACCTGGTCACCCGGCACAAGCCCCAGGTCGTGCTCTTTGGCGCCACGGCCATGGGCCGCGATTTCGCGCCGACGGTCGCCAGTGCCCTGCGCTGCGGCCTGACGGCCGACTGCACGGACCTCCAGATCGGCGAACACACCGCCCCCGGAAGTACCCAGGTCCACCAGGGCCTGCTGCTGCAGATCCGCCCGGCCTTTGGCGGCAGCATCATCGCCACCATCGTCAACTTTGACCGCTGGCCGCAGATGGCCACCGTGCGCGAGGGGGTGATGGTGATGCCCACCCCCGATGCACACCGTCAGGGACAGGTGCTCAGGGAGCGCGTGGGCCTGGACGGTTACGAACCGCCCCTGAAGATCCTGGAAATCCACCGGCGGGAAAAGAAGGTGGACCTCAAGGGCGCCCGCGTGATTGTCGCGGGCGGGGCCGGGGTGGGTACCAAGGACAACTTCAAGCTGATCTGGGAACTGGCCAACTGCCTGGGCGGGGCCGTGGGTTGCAGCCGCGCGGCGGTGGACCTGGGCTTTGCCGACAAAGACCACCAGATCGGCCAGACGGGGACGACGGTGCGGCCGGTGCTCTACATCGCTGCCGGAATTTCCGGGGCGGTGCAGCATCGCGCCGGAATGGAAGAGTCGGCCAAGATCCTGGCGATCAACTCCGACCCGAATGCACCCATCTTCAGCTTCGCCCACTATGGCATCGTCGGGGACCTCAAAATGGTAATCCCCAAGATGATCAAGGCGATTCGCACCGGTGCCAAAGTCGAATCCCTGGCGACGGCCGCCCCCGCACGCGTTTGAGCATCGCATACCGACGCATCAACATAGCGCCCCCGGAAACTGCCATGCCGAATTTTTTCACGGATAACGAAGATATCCAGTTCCTCTTCAACCACATGAACCTGAAGCACCTCGCCGGTGTGTGCGAAGAGGGCTTCAAGTTCCATGGCGAGCATGACTTTGCCCCGGAAAACGCCGAAGATGCCGTGGATAACTACCGGCGCATTCTCGAGACACTGGGGGAACTGTGTGCCGAAGTCATCGCGCCGTCATCCACCGATACCGATCGCACCGGCAACGTCCTGAACGAAGACGGCACTGTCACCTATGCCCCCGGGATCAAGAACGCCCTGGACCGGTTGAGCCAGGCCCAGCTCATGGGTTTCACTCTGCCTTACCGGTACGGTGGCCTCAACTGTCCGCAACTCGTCTACACGATGTCCAACGATATCGTCAGCCGGGCCGATGCCTCGCTGATGAACATCTATGGCCTGCAGGGCATCGCCGAAACCATCAACGCCTTCGCCGATGACCGGATCAAGGCCGACTACCTGCCCCCCATGGCCCAGGGCAAGTGGACCGGCGCCATGGTGCTGACCGAGCCGGATGCCGGCTCCGACCTTCAGTCGGTCAAGGTCCGTGCGTATCAGGATGAAGGGGGGAACTGGTATGTCCAGGGGGTCAAGCGCTTCATCACCAATGGCTGCGGCGAGGTGCTGCTGGTGCTGGCCCGCACGGAGCCGGAAATCGCCGATGGCCGCGGCTTGTCTCTGCTGCTGGTGGAGCGCGGGCCCAAGGTCAAGGTCCGTCGTCTGGAAGAGAAGCTGGGTATCCACGGCAGCCCGACCTGCGAGTTGTTCTTCGACGATGCCCCCGCCAAACTGATCGGGGAGCGGCAGCGCGGCCTGATCACCTATGTCATGAGCCTGATGAACGGGGCCCGCATCGGCATCGCTTCGCAATCGCTGGGCATCGCCGAGGCAGCGTTCCGCCTGGCCCGCAACTACGCCCACAGCCGCCGCCAGTTCGGCGGGCCAATCGAGGAACTGCCGGCCGTGCGCGAGCTGCTCGTCAACATGCGCACCGACATCCAGGCCGCCCGGGCCCTGACTTACTTCGCCACCTACTGTGTGGACATCGAGATCGGCGTGGTGCGCAAGCTCGAGTCCGGCGCAACGCTGGATCCGACGGCGGCCAAGCAGCTCAAGAACGATTCACGCAAGTACAAACGCTTCAACTCGATGCTCACGCCCATGAGCAAGTATTGGGCCAGCGAGATGTGCATGCGGGTCAGCAACGATTCGGTGGCCGTGCTGGGCGGCTCGGGCTACATGAAGGATTACGCGGCCGAGCGGCACCTGCGCGATGCCCGCATCACCACCATCTATGAGGGCACCAGCCAGCTCCAGGTGCTGGCGGCCGTGCGCGGCGTGATGGCGGGCACAGCGCTCACCGTGCTCGACGAACTGCTCACCCGCGACTGGCCCCCGGAAATCGCGCCGGTGGCCGAGCAGGTCCGCGAAGGCCAGAAGCTCCTGGCCCGGGCCATGGAATTCATCAAGGCCCAGAACTCCACCGAATACATGGATCTCTGCGGCCGGCGCCTGGTGGATATGGCCATCAACCTGATCGTCGCGGCCCTGTTCTGCGATCACGCCACCGCCAGTCCCGCCAAGAAGGCGCTTCTCCACCGCTGGCTGTCGGTACGCCTGCCCGAGGCGCGCATGAATTACGAAACCATCACTTCGGGCAACCGGCTGGTCCTCGAGGAGTTCGCCGCTTTGGCCGGCCCAGTTCCGGCGCTGGACTGACCCTGCAAAGACAGGCTCACCCGGAACAGCGAAGCGAGGTCCCGGCCGCTGTTGCGCCATGGGCCAAGCGTCGCGCCGGTCGGGCGCTGCCTTCTCCGTCCGAATCGCGGGTCTGACCAACTATCGGGGTTTCGAATCCGCCGTACCTGGCGCCATCTCACATCGATTGCACAGGCATCGATCCACGCCCAGGCGGCCGGAGCCCAGAACCACCAGAAACAGCAGCATCGTCATCATGATGACGTTGGGGCTGTAGTTGCCTCCGACGGAAAATTTCCCGACCGATGCCATGGAAATGCTGAAGGACAGAATCATCAAAAGGGCAACGGCGGCGATGCCGCGTGTCCACAGTCCCAGCACCAGGAGCGCGCCCACCACCATTTCCGCCACGGGCACCACATAACCGTAGGGATTGGCGAACCACGAGGGCACGAAAGATGGGGTCTGGCTGTGATAGTAGTGCAGCCACGCCGGATAGCCCATGCGGAATTTTCCGACAGACGCCAGCAGGAAGAACCCGCCCATGGACAGGCGATTCAGCAGAATCACCAGGTCCAGGGTCCATTGCCGGCAGGTGCATTGTTTGGGATCCGAATCGCCCTTGCAACAAGGCATGCCAAGTCTCCTTGGAAATGGGCCCAGGCGATCAATCGTAGGAGACTCAGGGCCGTAAATCTTTCACGCGCCCAGTTCGCGGGCCCGGGCTTCGGCGGCCTTGATCGCGTTGACCACCACCGCCACAGTGGCATTACCTTCGAGGTGCTTGATGGCCGCTTCGGTGGTCCCGCCGGGGCTGGTCACCTTGCGGCGCAGTTCCGCCGCCGGATCGGGCGACTGGCTCAAAAGCTGGGCGGCGCCCAGGATGGTCTGCTGCACCAGCACGCGGGCGGTGTCCCCCAGGCCCAGTTCCTGAGCGGCTTTTTCCATCGCTTCGGCCAGGTAGAAAACATAGGCCGGCCCCGATCCGGAGACCGCGGTGATGGCGTCGATCCGGGCCTCATCCACGAGAATCGCCTTGCCCCCGGCGGCGAACAGCTTCAGCGCCAGAACCTCATCCCCCGGTTGAGCCCCTGCGCCTGGGGCCACCCCCGCCATGCCCAACCCCACCAGCATGGGCGTGTTGGGCATCACCCGGATGATGCGGGGCGCTGCCCCTGCGGTGCCCATGGCCTGGGCCAGCTTGGCCGTGGGAATCCCGGCCATGATGCTGATGATGACCTGTTCGGGCCGCAGC
>JAJXSS010000260.1 GCA_021784455.1 Planctomycetota bacterium | reverse complement strand
CCCGGCTGCGCAGGCGTTCGATGAAGAGCGTGTCACTGGTGACAAGATCGATGCCATCGAGGTCGCGGGTGATGGCGAAGGCTTGGCAGAGTTTCGCGGGTCCCGAACAGAGGGCGATGACGGAGTGGGGATGGTGAATGTCGAATCTGGGGGCCCGGGCCAGGCCGCGCTGGGCGGCCATGAGGTCCAGGCCCTCGGTGGGCTCCAGGGCCCGAAGCAGCACGGCGGTGGGATTTCCGGGGGGTTTCCGGGGGCCTTCGGTGACCACGTTCATGCAGAAGTGCATGCCGTAGGTGAAGTAGACGTAGGCGTGGCCGCCATCTTTCCACATGGAGGCATTGCGGGGGGTATGCCGGCCGCCGAACGTGTGTGCGGCCCGGTCGGGGATGCCCAGGTAGGCCTCAGTTTCGACGATGACGCCGGCCAGGCGCCGGCCCTCCGGAAGGACCCGTACAAGACGCTGGCCCAGCAGGGCGCGGGCGACGGTGACAGGGTCGCGGCGGAAAAAGGCGCGGTCAAGACGGAAAGTAGGCATGGCAGGCGGATCGGTTAACGGGTTGACTGGCTGATGGGTTAACTGGAAATCGGCCGATACCTCCCCTTGGGCCAGTTAACCAGTCAACCGATCAACCAGCTAGGCAATTAACCGCCTCCCGCATCGGCCAGTCGCCCCCGCGGTTCGTCCGGTCCGGTCGGTTCCTTTACGGGCTCGGCCGGCGCCATCTCGATCAGCCCCAGGCCCATGATGACAAGCTGGCTGGCCACAAACACCCCCAGCCACCACAGCGCCTTTTGCATGAACCCGTACGAGTGCAGGCCCACGCCCAGCATGTTGACGCCGAACCAGGCCCAGGCGGTGATGATGTTGCCACCCACGGCCAGCACCGCCAGGCCGCGCTGGCGGATCATCTTGCCCCAGCGGGCATGCAGGATGATGGCGTTCCACAGCACGATCATCAGGGCGCCGTTTTCCTTGACATCCCAGCCCCAGAAGCGGCCCCAGGACTGGTCGGCCCAGATGCCGCCCAAGATGGTGCCCACAAAGGAAAAAAGCATGGCGAAGCACACAATGCCGTAGATCATGCGGGCAATGGACTGGCCGGTTTCCTCATCCAGGCTGCCGGGAATCAGCCGGCGCACGATGTAGAGAATGCCCAAAAAGCCGGCCAGGAAGGTCGAGGCGTAGCCGATGGTGATGGTCACCACATGGGTGGAAAGCCAGAAGTTGGAATCCAGCACGGCCCGCACGGCTTCCATGGTGTCACCCGAAGCCAGGTGGTGGGCCACGATCAGGCTCAGGAACCCGATCACGCCGGCAATCTGGGCTCCCACGCCGTTGCGGTAGATGGCCTCAAGGATCAAGGCCAGCACCACCGAGCCCCAGCCCACGAAAATGGCCGAGGCGTAGAGGTTGGTGACCGGTGGCCGGCCTTGCAGATACATGCGCACGCCCAGGGCGGTGGTGTGCACGAGCAGGGCCAGGATGGCCAGGGCGAAGGCCGCGGTCAAGAGCCCCCGGGCCCAGGGTCCCTTCACCAGCCAGGAGATGCAGACGATGAGGAACACCGCCACGTAGACTTCCATGGCGAAGATGAAGGGCTCGGCCCGGACCAGGGCGGCCTCGATGCGGGCGTGTTCGACGGCCTGAGGCTGGGTCTGGGCCAGGAGCTGGGCGAAGCCCTGCACACTGCGGTTGAACTTCTGGGGGTTTTGCTCGTTCCAGCCCATGATGATGCTGCCGAAGAGCGTAAAGGCCGGGCCGGGTGCAGCCCCGGCCTTCTTGTGGGCCGCGGCGAGATCCTCGACGGACTGCCACTGCGGGTGCTGGGCATCGGGAGGCAAGGGATAGGCTGTGGCAAGCTGGGCCAGGCCGACGAAGGTGGCGATCTGGGAATCCAGGTCCACCAGGTGCTTCTGGTAGAGATTGCGCTCGGAGTCGGGGCGGGCCTGGGCCTGAGTGATCTGTTGCCCCAGTTGTTCGCGGTGGGCCAGGATCTCGTTGAAGGAGAAGTACACCTGCTTGTCGTCGCGCGGGTCCAGCAGGCTGCGTACATCGGGATCGTCGATGCGGAAGACGGGGTAGGTCTGGCCGATATCAGGCCGGGCCAGCGTGTCCAGCAGCCAGGCCATGGGATCGACGCTGTGGCCATCGAGGCTGATGCTCTGGCGGCCGCGCAGGGTCAAGAGGGCAGTGCGGGCCACGGATTCGTAGGGCATGATCCGCCCTTCGTAAAGCACCGGCAGGGCTCGGAAGGTCCCCAGGTCGTAGGCCCCGGAATTGCCGGGGCGGGGCCAGAACCAGAACACCGCGGCCGCCAGGGCGAGGGCCAGGGCCGCCAGCGGCAGCCAGCGGGCCAGGCGCGGGGGCGTATCCCGAGGCGAATCAGGAGCAGGGAGAGCAGATGTCATGCGCGCGACCTTCTGGCGAAGCGTGCCAGGCTGATGACAAAATGGATGGCCAGTCCCAGGGCGATGATGGACGAGCCGATGTAGGGCATGAGCCAACTGGGGTTGCGGACCACCAGCAGGATGCTGGTCCGGTTGTTGTTGGCGAAGCTGGCCTGATAGAACGTCTCGCCGTCATAGCGCAGGGGGTGGTTCATGTAGATGCGCTGCGGGCGGTCGATGCCGCGGGCGGGGTCGATGAGTTGCACGCGGCTCTCGAAGCGCTTGGGGATGTCCACCCCGTGGTACTGCTTGTGAATAAAAGTCAGAAGCTTGATAGAGAAGGGTTTGTAGAAGCGGCGGTGGCGCAGGGTGAGGTAATAGGGTTTGCCATCGACCTGGACTTCCTGGGGCGAGGGGATGAATGAGGTCAGGAGCCAGGAGCCCAGGTTCTTGCCTTCCAACGTGCGGACGCGCACCACGGCGCTGGGCATGTTGGTGGGGTCGGTCGCTCCGCCGGGGAGTTCGCGTTCCACTACGAGCTTGGCGCCGATGCCTTCGGTGGCCTGGGGCTTGAGTCCATTGGCCTGCATGGGTCCCAGGAGGGTGGAGTTCTCATACCAGCGGTCGATATGGAGGGTAAAGGGCAGGCCGGGATAGGAGATTGGATCGCGGTTTTCGACCATCCACTGGGGGATGGCCACCACGTGATCCAGGCCTTTCTTCTTCGACGGCCAGGCGATGGCCAGTTCGTATTCGGTGGGCGACTCGGTGTAGTTGCGGGTTTCGCCGACATTCAGGGTGAGGTTGGATTCGACCTGGAACAGGGCGGTCAGCAGGCCCCCGACCAGAAGGACGATCAGGCCCAGGTGGGTCAGCAGCAGGCCGATACGTTCCGGCCGGAAGGAAAAGCGCATTACGTGGGCGGCCAGCAGGTTGATCAGCAGCAGCGTGCCCAGGGTAAAGCCCCCCGGAAAGGGGATCGGGAAGGACGGTGTCAGGACCAGCCAGGTGTAGAAGAAGGTCTTCTGAGTGGTCTGGATGTCCATGTGGATCTGGGCCAGCGAGCCCACGAAGACCAGGACGATGCACAGGGCCAGCAGTACCACGGTCAGCCACAGCGAAGCCAGGGCCTTGAGCACCAGGTAGGGGACGCTGCGTGCTTCCTCCCCCGGGGCGTCCGGGAGCGGGTCACCTTGGCGGGTATTTCGGGGGTCAGCCATGGGTCACCTCCGCCAGCTTCAAACCCTGCACGTAGGCGATGAAGTCTTTTTTCTGAGCCCCCACCAGGCCATCGGGCCCCAGGAGCTTGATGAAGTAGGTTTGCCCGTTGATCATGCCGAAGGCGACGATCATGCGCCGGGCGGGCTGGCCTGCGGCGGGGGCTCCCGCCAAGTCCAGGAGCAGGGCGGGATGGCCGGCCAGGGTGATTTTGCCCAGGGGCTGCTGCTCCTGGCTGGTCACGGGAGGCAGTTCCATCTGGCCGCGCCAGCGGTTGATATTGGCCAGCACTCCGCCGACATCCCCCGGGAAGGCGGTGATAGTGATTTGCGCTTGCTGGGTGCCATTTTTGATGTCGACGGTGGCCAGGCGCATGGGATGGGGAGTGGGGTCGCTGGTCCAGCCTGCGGGCAAGGGGCTGGTGAATTTCAGGGGGGCCTGATCGGCCGAGGCGGGGGCATCCTGAGGCTGGCCAAAGAGTTCGGCCAGGGGATTGGCGCTGGGACGCTGGCTGGGGGCCAGGTAAGTGCGGATGGGCTCGCGGCTGCAGGCGGCCAGCAGCACCAAGCCGCCCATGAGCACGAAAATGCGGCTGGCAAAGCACGGTGGTCTAACGAGTAAGGATTGAACCATCACCGGGTGGACTCAGTTGAGGGATGCTGGCCGGGGCGGCGGGTGCCGGGCGTGATTATAGGTGGGCCGCCCGCCGCGAGGCCACCGGGGATTGGGGATTTCCTTTAAGCCCGAAGGGGTGGGTCGGCCTACAATGTTTCCCATGGGGACGCCGGGGGCAGATGCCGGGAGCGGCGGGCAGGGGACGAATTAAGAGCAACCAGTGGTTTTATGGCATAACGGCGGCCCCCCGTTTACAATGCGGGGTCCAACCCGATTGGGTCGGAAGACCAGAAATTTGAGCATTGGAGAAGACACCTATGGCGGCTGGCAACGGTCAAGCGGGGACGAAACCGGTCAAGGACCTACATTCGGCGGTCGTGCGGTTTGCCGGTGACTCGGGTGACGGGATGCAGTTGGCCGGTACCCAATTCACCGACACGTCGGCGATCTACGGCAACGATGTGGCCACCCTGCCCGACTACCCGGCCGAAATCCGTGCTCCGGCGGGGACGGTGGCGGGCGTGTCGGCGTTCCAGATCAATTTCGCCGATGCCGATGTGTTTACGCCGGGCGACAAGCTCAACGCCTTGATCGCCATGAACCCGGCCGCCTTCAAGGCCCACATCGAGGATGTGGAGACGGGCGGCGTGGTGGTGGTCAACGACAACGAATTCAACAAGGTGAACCTGCGCAAGGCGGGCTATGCCGAGGAATACAACCCGCTGGATGATGAGAAGTACACGCAGCGTTTCCGGGTGTTCCGCGTGCCCATCACGCGTTTGAACAACGAGTCCCTGGCCCAGTCGGGGCTGGGGGCCAAAGACGTGGGGCGCTGCAAGAACATGTGGGCCCTGGGGCTGGTGTACTGGATGTACGGCCGGCCTCTGGACACGACCATTGAGTACCTCAACGACACGTTTGCCGTCAAGAAGAAGATGCCCGAGGTGGCCAAGGCCAACATCGACGCGCTGAAGGCGGGCTACCACTTCGGGGAGACAGCCGAGATTTTCGCGGGGCGTTACCACGTGCCCAAGGCCCAGGTGGCTCCGGGGCGCTACCGCAAGGTGACGGGCAATGAGGCCACGGCCATCGGGCTGGTGGCGGCGGCCAAACTGGCGGGCAAGCAACTGATTTACTGCAGCTACCCCATCACGCCAGCCAGTGAAATCCTGCATTACCTGTCGGCCATGCGCAATTACGGCGTCAAGACCTTCCAGGCCGAGGATGAGATCGCGGCCATGTGTGCGGCGATCGGGGCCTCGTTTGCTGGCCAACTGGCGGTGACGGGGACCTCCGGTCCGGGCTTGTGCCTCAAGAGCGAGGCCATCAACCTGGCCATCATGACCGAGCTGCCCCTGGTGATTGTGGATGTGCAGCGCGGGGGGCCGTCCACCGGCCTGCCCACTAAGACCGAGCAGTCCGACCTGCTGCAGGCCCTGTTCGGCCGCAACGGTGATTCGCCGCTGGTGGTTCTGGCCGCCCAGTCGCCAGCCGACTGCTTCGACGCGGCCATCGAGGCCGCCCGCCTCGCGGTACAGCACATGGTGCCGGTGCTGCTGCTGACGGATGGCTACCTGGGCAACGGCGCCGAGCCCTGGCGCGTGCCGGCGGTGGATGCCCTGGAAAAGATCAGCGTCCGCCACCCGACCGATCCGGCGGGCTTCCATCCCTACGCCCGCGATGCCCGGCTGGCGCGGCCCTGGGCCGTACCCGGCACGCCCGGACTTGAGCACCGCATCGGCGGGCTGGAAAAGGCCGCCGTGACCGGCAGCGTCAGCTACGATCCGGCCAACCACCAGGTGATGAGCGATCTGAGGCGGCTGAAGGTCGAGAAGATCGCCGACGTGATCCCGGCGCTGGAGCCCCACGGCGACGCCTCGGGCGACCTGCTGGTGCTGGGCTGGGGCGGGACCTACGGCTCGATCCTGACGGCCGTGGAAAAGTGCCGGGCCCAGGGTTGGAGCGTGTCTTCGGCCCATCTGCGCTATCTCAACCCCTTGCCCAAGAATCTGGGCCAGGTGCTCAAGCGTTTCAAGAAGGTGCTGATCCCGGAACTCAACATGGGTCAGCTCCGCGAGGTGATCCGGGCCCGCTTCCTGGTCGATGCCAAGGGGTTGAACAAGGTTTATGGCAAGCCCTTCCTGGTGGAAGAGATCGTGCAAGGCATCGAACTGATGCTCAATGGCCGTTGGGGCGACAGCGAGTATCTGGTGCCCCGCGACCACCAGGTAAAGCCCGGCCAGGCGGTGCCCACGTTGGTGACCGCGCCGGCCGCCCAGGGCGAGGCCGAGGGCTGAACCGCAAGAGTGCTGACGGGTTAACCGGTTCGCTGGTTACCCGGTCAGAAGGACGCTTGGAAACCACGGCCACCCGCCCCCTCCGCCCCGTTAACGGATCAACCAGTCAACCAGTTAACCAGATTTGAGACTGCCATGCCTACAGATGCCAACCTGCCCGTGCTGACCGCCAAAGATTTCGCTTCCGACCAGGATGTACGTTGGTGCCCCGGCTGCGGCGACTACGCCATCCTGAACCACGTGCGCAAAGTCCTG
>JAJXSS010000259.1 GCA_021784455.1 Planctomycetota bacterium | reverse complement strand
CCGATGTGCTGGATCTGGATCAACACCATCCGGTGCTGGCCCCTGCCTTGCGTCAGGAAGTGGAGAAAGCCGTCCGCCTGGCGGTTGAGGCGGTCATGCGGCGGAACGTCGACCCGGGCTACACCAACATCGCCATGATTTCAGCGGCCTTGGCGGCGGCTGGCCAGAAAATGCTGGCCATTCCCGGGGCGGGGGCGTTTGCCCAGGCCAAACTGGATGCGGTCATGAAACTCGCGGATGACGGGGATTTCGCGGAGTACCAATCCCCGACCTACACCGCGGTCGATCTGGGCGGGGCCTACCTGGCGCGGAAATTCGCGTTTTCCCCGGCCTTCAAAGCCACCGCTCAGGCCGCCATCGACCACCTGTGGAAGATGGTGGCGGCCTCCTACCATGCGCCAACGTGCCAACTGGGGGGGCCGTACCTCAGGGCCTATGGGGACAACATGCTCGAGTACGCGGCCGGGCTGAAATACTGGCTCTACCTGGCTTTGGATGGCAACTACCCGCTTCCAGATACCGACATCGACCATGATTGGGACAAAGCCGGCCTGTTCGAGCTGGCCAACCTGGCGGTGACTCCAAGGCCGGAGTTCAAGAATCAGCCCGCGGTGGCCTGGAGGCAGTGGACGGCGGTAGGCTCGGGGAGCACTCCCGTGCGGCATCTGTCGCAATACCGCGATGGCAACTTCATTCTGGGAACGGTGGCCTTCCAGGATGAGTGGCAGCAGAAGCGCAATCTGGTGGCCTACTGGCGCAACCAAGGGTCCGGGCCGGGCGGGTTCCAGGTTGGCATGTGCATCGACGAGTCCAATGAGACCCTGCCCGGCGGTTTCCCCGGAGTGAAGCTGCATTTTTACTGCGATCAGGTGAAAGACGCGGCCCTGGTGGCGCTGACCGCCTCGACCGATATTCCTGGGTTCGGCGGGGTCTCCACGCTGGTGTTCAATCGCAGTGCCAAGGGTGTAAAGCGCCAGGGCGACGGGTGCCTGCAGATCGAGGATGGCAGCGTGACCACCTACCTCTATCCGGTGGCCAACAGCCCGGTGACGTATCAGATGCACACGGATGCCCGGACTTTCCGGGTCACCCGGCCGTGGAGCACGGCCGACGCTGTGGGCCCGCTGCGCGTGCTGGCTTACCTGGTGGTCTTCCGGCCGGCGGATCAGCCGGCGCCCGTGGTCTCGGGCATTGTGCTACACGCGGTTGCCAAAGGAATCACCGCCGCGGCCAAGGTGGACGGGAAGGATCTTTCGGTGACCTTCACCAACTGAACCGGTATGCTCGGTTTTAGAATGCCCCTTCGACGGGAATTGGCCATGGCCCCAAGGGCGGCTGATTAAAGCCTCGGGGGAGCGATGCCGAGCCGGCTTCGGATCGGCATCGCGGAACCCGGGCTAAGAAGGCCCTTGACGTGATGTTCTTGTCTTTCTTCATCGCCCTTGCAGGGCGATGAAGAAGAAAGAGAGCAGCGAAGACAAGCACGTCTTCCCCGGGCGGGCGCCCGATGCTTTCATTCGACGCTCCGCGGGCTCGGCTGGGCCGTGTCCGACTTGGAATCTCATTCCAAACTCAGGCTTCGCCCACGCCCGATTCGCTGCCCGCCTTGGTCGAGGGTCTTACTCGGGAGGCACGAACGCCTGATCGCCGCCGCGGGCGATGTATTGGTAGAACAGAACCCCGTAGCTCAGGCAGGTCACAATGGCCAGCACACCGGCCAGGAGAAACACGTAGCGGTATTCATTGTGGCGCCACTCGATAAACGCGCCCAGGGCGGGCGTGACAAAGATGCCGGCGATCGCCCCGATCACACCGCCGGCGGCGCTGACCTCGGCGAACTTGCTGCTGGGCAGCAGACGCTGGGAAATGGAAGCCGTGGCGGTGATGTAGGCGCCCGACACGACCGTGTGCAGGGCAAAGGCGATGAAGAAGGTGCCCGCCGTAAACGCGTAGAAGAAGCCGAACAGCGTCGCGGCGGCATACAGCACCATGGACACCAGGCCGACCCGCAGGGGGTGGAAGCGGTCGGCCAGGATTCCCAGCGGGTAGGCCAGCACCAGGGAGATGGCGTAGGACAGGGCGATGCACTTGCCGTACATGTCGTCGCTCAGGTGCACGCTGCGGCTGTGGTAGAGGGAGTAGGCGTTGACCGGTCCCAGGGTCAGCCCGCCCAACGTGGTGGCCAGGAAGAACGAGAGGAAAAATGGGTTGCCGTAGCACTCCTTCAGGTAAGCGATAACGGGCCGCAGCGTTTCCAGCGGCGTCGTGATGCGAACCTGGGGCGGCGGGGGCGGGTATTGGCCTTCCTTCACACGCAGACACATCAAGGTAAAGCAGGCCCCGTAGAGCAGCCCCAGACCGGCCAGCATTAGCGGGGCCTGGCCATCGGCCTTACCCATGAGCCAGTAGTTGAAAATGATGCCGGCCCCCAGGGCGACACAGCGGAAGAGTCCGAAGAAGCGTCCGACCAGGTGTTGGGGAACCACATCATTGACCAGGGCGCCGTACAGCGAGTTGGCGACGATGGAGGCGATGTCCAGCAGGGACCAGAAAAACGCAAAGGCGCTGATTTGGCACGTCCGCAGCGACGCCCCGTTGGGGCCCAGGCGGGCGTGCAGCCAGACCCCGACGGCCGGCGTCGCCGCCAGACCCAGCATGCCCAAGGCGATGAAAGGGGTCGCCCCGAGGAGGAAGGGGATGCGCCTACCCCAGCGGCTGCGGTAGCGGTCCGAGACCACGCCGATGACGGGTCCAAGGACCAATCCCAGGGCGGCCGGCACCGATCCAATCAGAAGCCCCACCAGCCAGACCGGGGCGTCATAGTCGCGGAGCATGATCTGACAAAGCGGGACGATCGCTTTGTCCTTCATGTTCCAGGCGAAGTCCCCCAGAAGCAGCCAGAGGAACAGAACAGCCAGGCCGACTGCGCTGTACGTCAGTGTTCCCACGGTCCAGACCCGGCCACGGGATGGGCTCTGATTGGTCGTCAAGACCGCAGCATACTCTTCATGGTCGGGGGGACGAAGCGACATGTGGTAAAGCCCCTGGCAGATTTGCGGGCAGGCAGAGGTTTGCCTGCGGGGGTGACCGATTCCGGCGGCAGCCCAATTTTTGAAGTTACTCTTGACACTCTGAGGAAGGCGATGTACTATAGATAATGTCATAGGACATGTCAATGATGTCATAGGGCATTAAATCGGTGCAGAGGTGAGATTCTGATGGACCCAACCGGCACGGTAACAATGGCTCAAGTGGCCCGTCGAGCGGGGGTATCGCGGTCGGCGGTCACGGCGGCTCTGTCCAACCGCCGCACGACGGTGGGCCTCCATCCCACGACTCGCGCCCAGATTCTCAAAGCGGCGGCGGAACTGGGCTACCGGCCCAATATCCTGTCGCGCAGCTTCATCAAGCAACGGTCCTATCTGGTGGGCATGCTGGGGCGGGAAGTGTTCTTCCTGTTCATGCTGGAGACGATCAAGGGCATCGAAGATGTCTTGGAAGCCACCGATTACTCGCTGCTGGCATATTACAACGGCAGTTGGGCTGAAGATCAGGCCCGGCACCTGCAAAAGAGCCTCTCACGCCGCGTGGACGGGCTGATCATCGTGGGGGCCCCGGAGCACCCCGACGGTCCCAACCATCGGCTGGTTAAGCAACTGCAGCGGCGCGGCATGCCGGTGGCCCAGGTCTATCGCTCGATGTTTCCCGATGTCCCCGTGGTGATGATGGACGATGAACTGTCGGGCTACCTGGCGACCCGCCACTTGATTGAACTGGGGCACCGGCGCATTGCCCACGTCACGCACAGCGGCTATGAGGACCGGGAATTGCCCGGCAAGGAGGCCGACGCCCGGCAGCGCTGTGACGGGTATCTGCGGGCCATGCAGGAGAGCGGACTGGAAGCCGTGGTGTATCCGTTCGACCGCTCGGGGGATTTCGGCCTGGGATCCAACGATTACACCGGCTTCTGCGCGGAAGTGGCCGGACAACTGGCCTCGCGCCGGCCGCGCTGTACGGGGGTGACGACCTACAACGACTACACCACCATCGGACTGATGCACAATCTCAGCCGCATGGGGGTGCGGGTGCCGCAGGATATCTCGATCGTGGGTTACGACAACGCGGAAGCCGGTACGCTGATGCGGCCGGCCCTGACGACGGTGAAACCGAAGCTGTATGACATCGGTCACGCCAGCGGGAAGATGATCCTGCAGATGCTGGATGGCCAGGAAGTCGGCGATGTGGTGTTGGCACCGGAACTGGTGGTGCGTGGATCTACCGCCGCACCTGGGGTGGCCGCGGAGGAGGCTTAGGGTTGCGGTGGCGGGCGCCGCGATGCTCCGCCCCCGGACGACCCTACTCAACTGCCTGGGTATGCCATGAGACTGGCCCGACGAAAACCTGGATTTACCTTGATCGAGCTGCTGGTGGTGATCGCCATCATTGGCGTGCTGATTGCCCTGCTGCTACCCGCCCTCAAGCAGGCCCGGGAGCGGGCCAAAGCCATCAAGTGTGAGGCCAATCTGCATCAGATCGGGATCGCCGCCGCGATGTATGCGGGGGACTTTAACAATTCCACCGTGCCCACGCAGTTCTATGCCAACGGTTGGGACTCCGGGAACATCACGGGGGCCACAACCTACGACGAGTGGTGGGTGGGGCTGGCAGCCCTGGAGTACCTGTCGCGCGGAGGGCCGACGGCCGCCAACCCCTACGACTACAGCACCGCCCTGGTGTGCCCCGATACCCCCGCGGTGGTGGCCAATGCGCCCCGGGCCACTTACCCCGGCCCCTGGACGGGAGCGGACGGTTTCGACAAGCACTGGAATCGCGTCGCCTCCACGTCGTATGTAGTCCAGCCCCCCCCGTCGATGACCGGGGCCTGGATGGTGTGCTGCTCCTACGGAATCAACGGGGATAATTCCGGCTCAACCCGCTTATCCCCTGCGGCCAGCGCCGAGCCTTGCGCGGCCTCGGGAACAGCCTACCTGGCTCCTCCGCGGCGGCTGGACCAGTTGGCCCATCCGGCGGACCTGGTCTTTCTTTTCGATGGTTCGGGGCTGCATGTGAACCAGAACCTGGCGTTCCGCATCGCCAACCGTCATGGCGGGGGCAGCGTAGACACGCTCGAAGACGCCCAGCAGACCGGAGAGGTCAACGTGCTCTTTTTTGACGGGCATGTGCAGGATCTGCAGAGGAAGATCCTGCCTTGGTTCAGCAATGGGTCGGTCCCGGCCGACATGGTTACCCTGGACAGTCTCAGTGCCTTTCGGGCGGATGCCCAGGCCGGCGGCTATAGCTGGCCCTACTGGAGATTCGACCAATAGACCACCTGGGCCTTGACGCCCTGGCGCGGCAGCCGGCCGGATTGAGCGGGAACAATCGCAACCACACCTTGATGGAGGACACCATGAGCGGATCACTGTCTTTTGCAGAGCGGAGCATGAACGGATCAACACCTTTATTGGAGGGCAAGAGCATGAGTAACACTCGTTCCATCGTCACCCGCAATCGTCGCCTGCTGGCCATCGTCGCCGCCGTCATGGCGGTGCCGCTGGGCATGGCCGCGCAAGGGTTGGCCGCGACCACCTATGATTGGGCCAGCGCCACCGCCGGAGGGGACTGGTCCACCGGCACGAACTGGACCCCCAACGGTGTTCCCACGTCCGGTGATACCGCGAACCTGAACGACGCGACGGCCAGCCGTACGGTCATCTACGACGCGGCCAGCAGTGGGAGTCTGGATACGCTCAACATCACGCAGTCGGATCCCTTCGTGAACATGCTGGACATCCAGAAGGGGCTGACGGTCAACAGTGCGATCAACCTGAGCGCCAGCGGAAGCGGTACGGCTCAGATCTACGTTGATCCCCTGTCGGGTAACGTGACGTTGAAGTCGGGCAGCTCGGGGACGGGCACGCTGACTCTGGGCGCCGGAGACGTACTGGAGCTGTCCAGTTACACGCTGAGCGCCGGTCAGCGCCAATCGACATTCGCGGGCAACGTGAGCCTCAGTGGCGGGGCTCTCTACGCCGACAAGGGCATCGGCACTTTGGCGACCACCTCCAGCACCACGACGATCACCGGCGGCCTTTCCATGTCGTCCGGCGTCCTCAGCCTGGATGTCAATGGCCCCAATGGCAACGCGCTCGCCGCGTACAATGGCGGGGGCTACGTCCAAACGACGGACGACCGGCTGGTGGTTAACGGCGACATAGCGATCACCGGCGGCACCTTTTCGGCCGGCGGGGCCGTGACGAACGGGTTCGGGGCCAGTTGGCTCTACGCCAATGGAAACACAAACACCATCACCGGGCTCAGCGGACCGATCACGGCGGAGGTCCGCCTGGGCAGCGCCACGCAGAGCTTCCTCAGCGACGCCGCGCTCAACGGCGGCGTCAACATTACCACCACGGCCAATTCGCCGGTGACCGTTACCCTGGGCTCCTATAGCGGAGGGACGCTCAGCGTAGGCCAGATCGGTCTGGCTACGAAAATGAGCAGCGGCATCGAAATCATCAAGCTGGCCAGCGATATCACTTCAAATTTCATCCCCAACAACGGCGGCAACGCCACCGGTTCAAATGTGACGCTGGGTTTCGACACCAACGGGCACACGCTGAACTTCAGCGGAACGTCGTCCCCGTTGAAACTCTACAACAGCAACAGTTCGGGCACAACGACATCGTGGACGTTTTCCAACTCTCAGGGGGCGGCGGCTGTCGGGACGATCAAGGCCTCCAGCTTCGACCTGAGTCCGATTACCGGAACATCGAGCGTCGGCGGCTATGTAGATCTGGTTGCGACCGGCGGCAACAACACTGCCAACAACCTCAGCAACGCCA
>JAJXSS010000007.1 GCA_021784455.1 Planctomycetota bacterium | reverse complement strand
CCGCCAACTTGCCCGCGTGCAGGCGCTGCTTAATAATCGACCCCGTCGGTGCCTCAACTATCGTACCCCCATCGAGGTCCTTAACGCCTTACCCGGTGTTGCGCTTCGGATTTGAATCCGCCACATCCCAGACTTTTGCAACAGCCCCACCACCATCCAAATACGCAACGACTCGGTCAATCCGGGCCAACGTTCTCATCAGTTCCTCACTAATTGTCGCGTCTTTCGATGACCCCGAAGGATGTTCAACTTCAAAGTCGATTTCTTCTGGGGAAGGCAAGCGACCTAGCTTCTTAATCAGCTTGGAGGTCGCCATTAACTCTTGACGGACCGCGTTGGTGACTTGCCCCTCAGAAGCACCAGATTCCAACTGATCCTTGAGAGTCCGAAAGCAGTAAGCTGATAATTCCGGATTCATTTCAATGTATGCGGACCAATGCCGGTCACACAACGTCAACGTTGTGGTCTTGCCGTTGGCGATGGTCATGACCCGATGTCTCGCCGTCGATGAACACATGATACATTTGTCACCACTCGTCATGATGCCCTCTCTCCATTCAGACAAGTTCAATAATACATCTGGTATGCGCGAGAAACGAAAAGGTGTCGGGATGATTTTGCATGTCTAAAGGTGGCATTCTGGCCGTGCAACAAGTCAACTTAATTCATCCTGACACTTTTTCTAATTCTGAGCGGGCCGTGCGTGACCGTGGTGCCTCCGGCAACCGCTTGACCATTCCGGTTCTCCATGCGTGCGGCCTGATGCAGCCACGGACCGGATGAAAGCGGCCCAAGTTTAGCCGATGGGCTGGCCGGGCAGAATAGGTGGAACCGGGATGCCCAGAACATCGGCCACGGCCCGGAATAGTTCGGCCTCGCGGTCGTTGACGGCCTTATTGGAGGCGATGCAGGCAAGGCCAGCGCTCAGCAAGGTGCGTTTTTCGCGCGGGGACACGGCCGCCAGGGCATCCAGCGATGTCTGCAGGCTCTTGAGGCTGCACGCGGCCGCCTCGGGCATGGGCAACTGGGGCAGGCCAAGCACCGCCCAGCCCTCCTGGAACGCCTTGTGAGCATCGGCATCGTCTTTCTGGCCGGCGTAGGCCAGGGTGGCCAGTAGCGATGCACACGCACTGGCCACGGGTTTGAGGCTGTAGTACTGGACCGGTTTGGTGGTCAGCCGCCCGAAGGCCGGGCCCAGGTGCCGCGTCAGCACCTGCTGGAGCATCCATTCGAACAGATCCAGCCGGTCATCGGCCGCGATCAGGCTTTCGATCTGCCGGTGGAACTCGGCGAACTGATTGAAGGACATCTGCCTGAGCGCCGGCAGAGCCAGATCCAGCACCATCAGGCGGGCGGCGGTGGGCAGGTCGGCCAGTGCCCCGCGCATCTGGAGGGTCAACTGCCGCAGCGGCAGATCGGCGATGGTTTGAACCTGGCGCTGACGAACCTGATCGGCACGGTCCAGCAGCAGGGCGAGCACAACCGAGCGGGCTCCGTAGGGCGTTGCCGATTCCTGGCGTACGGCCTCCGGAATCTGAGCGATCATGTGCCGCGCGTAGTCGATCTGGGCCGGGCTGGGCTGGCCGATGGCCTCCACGGCCGTGGCCCCACCGGCGGAAGGTGCGGACTTTGCGGGGGCGGAACCGGCCGCGGGCGTGGCCCCCGTGCTTCCGGCCGCCATCGCGCCGATCATCCCCAGCCCCGCCAACGCCCCCAGCCCGGTGCCCCGGGTGGCTGCCGCCGCCGCGGCACCGGCGGTCATCGGAGCCACCGGCTGAACGGTCGGGAACGAGCCGTCGAACTGCGGATCGATCCGGTGAATCCGTTCCTGCAGGGGGGGATGGGTGGCGAACAGCGCATTGAGCGGGGAATCGAACGACTGGGCGAAGAAGAAGTGACTGGCTTCATGCGCCTGGGGATGCACGATCAGGCCATGGCGGCCCAAACCGCCGATTTTCTGGAGTGCTCCGGACAGGCCGCCGGGGTTGCGCGTGAATTGCACGCTGGAGGCATCGGCCAGGAACTCGCGCTGGCGGGAAATGGCGGCCTTGATGAGGTTGCCGAAAAACACGCCGGTGTAACCCACGACAATCAGGAGGGCCCCGATGACGACCGAGGCCACCATGATGGCCATGCCGGCCCCGCGGTCATCCTCAGAGTCGGAGAGCAGGCCGGCGTCGAACCCCAGGCGCAGGATGCCGTAGCCGACCAGGCCGATGGCCGAGATGCCGAAGATGGTGCCCATCAGGCGCAGGTTCAGCCGCGAATCGCCGTGGAGGATGTGGGAGAACTCGTGCCCGATCACGCCCTGCAGTTCATCGCGGGAAAGAAGGACCATGCCGCCGCGGGTGACGGCGATGACCGCATCCGACTGGGAATGGCCGGCGGCGAAGGCGTTGATGCCGGCTTCGCGATCCAGGATAAAGACGGGCGGCACCGGCACCCCCGAGGCGATGGCCATTTCCTCCACCACGTTGAGCAACTTGCGCTCATTCGGGTCGGCGGTGTGGGCGTTGACCTGCCGGCCGCCCAGCGACAGGGCGACCACCTGCCCCCCGCCGGCCAGGGAGCTGATGCGGTAGAGCGTTCCGCCGAGGATCACCGCCAGGGTGCCCAGGGTGATCAGGCCGAAGAGGCGGGCATGGGTGCGCAGCAGTTCCAGCGGCGTCTGGGGCGGCGAGCCCTGGGGCGCGGACGGCCAGCCGGGGGTTACCGCGAAGCCATTTTGCATGGGAGGGTTGAGGGCGACGACGTGGGCCTGACGATAGTCGGCGAACAGCCCCAGACCGATGGCAGCCACCAGGTTGACGGCCAGCACGATGGCGATGACGGCCAGAATGAACAGCACGACCAACTGAGTGGTGTGACGCCGGGCGTGATCCTGGCGGTCGAAGAAGTCCATGGGAGGAAGGTTAATCGGTTGATTGGTTGATTGGTTGATCAGCCAGAGCGTTCATGGACGCGTATCGTCTTCTTACTGATCCACGGATCCACCGATTAACCGAATTTGACCTGCGGGGCCTGTTTCTCCGCCGGGTTGTCGATTTCGAAGAAGGCGGCATCCTGAAAGCCGAAGGTGCCGGCCAGCACCACGGGCGGAAAGCTCTGCTTGTAGCTGTTATACGAGTTCACCGAGTCGTTGTAGGCCTGGCGGGCGAAGGCGATGCGGTTTTCGGTGGAGGCCAGTTCCTCCTGCAGGGCCATCATGTTCTGGTTGGCCTTGAGGTCCGGGTACGCCTCCACCACGGCGAACAGGCGGCCCAGGGCGCCCACCAGGGCCCCTTCCGCCCCGCCCATGCCCTTGATGGCATCGGCGTTGGCGGGATTGGCGGCCGCCTTCTGCTGGGCCGCCATGGCCTGGTTGCGGGCGGCCGTCACGGCTTCCAGGGTGCCGCGCTCGTGGGCCATGTAACCCTTGGCCGTCTCGACCAGGTTGGGGATCAGGTCGTAGCGCCGCTTGAGTTGCACATCGATCTGGGCCCAGGCGTTCTTGAAGCGGTTGCGCAGGACCACCAGCCGGTTGTAGATGCCCACCACAAAGAGCACCGCGATCAGGATCAGGACGACCAGCACGATGACGGCGATGAGGATCGGCATGATTAGTTCTCCATTTCAGGAGTGACGATTCCGGCGCGACTCTACGGTCCGCGGTCAGGCGGGTCAAGCCAAATCGGCACCTGAACCTCCCTTTTTCCGCAAGGTTGGGACAACGGCGACCCGCGTTCCCGCGCCTGCAGCGCTGCGGCGCTCGGGCCGGGCCTCAGGTTTTCCTGGCCGAGGTCCACCAGAGCAGCCAGCGCATCTCACGCTCGAAGGTGAGCAGGTTCAAGTATGAATCGGGATCCACCGCCCCCTCGGCCATAGCCGCGGCCCCGCGGTTGAGCGCGGCCTGGGTGGCCTGGGTCGTCAGGTCGCGGACCATGATGATGAAGTTGTCGCGGCGCTGAGGCTGACGACGGGCGCCCAGGGAGGTGAACAGCATGGTTTCTTCATCCAGTTGCAGGCGCGTACCGGCCGGCCGGAAATGCAGTTCCAGCAGGTTGCGGGTGCCCGGCCGGCGCTCCGTGCGGTCGACCACTCTCTTGCGCTCGACAAACTGATTGCTGAGCCGGACATCCTCCACCTGCTTGATGATGTGTTCCTTGAGCACCCCTACGGCCCCCACCGCCACGAGGGCCACCTGATCCCACGGTACGGCCGTGCCTCTCTGCAGGGCATCGCGGAAGACCAGGGCTTGGGCTCCACATTCGAGGTAGTTGCAGCGCTTGGCCGGAGGCAGGCCGGGAATCTCGGCGGGAGCAATGGCCGCGGCCTCGAGGCCCAGGCGTGCCAGGGCGTCGACCAGGGCCCGGCCGTCTTCATCTGGCACATTCTCCACAATGATCCCCCGGCTGTAGCGGGCGGCCCAGCGGGCATCGGCGGCGGACAAGCCCGGCACGGCGGCGAAGGCCTCCACCAGTTGCCCGGGGGTGGGCCGGTTCAGGTCGTTTTGAACCACAGTCAGCATCGCTTGCTGCCTCCCTGGCAGCGTCGTTGGTCGGCAAAGGTGGATTCAAACGGTAGCGTCCAGACTTCCATTTTTGGATGGTTTGAGTCGGGCATTGACGGCCTTCACGAGCCGGTCAAACCGATCAAGCACCGGCTCGGCCAGCAAATCCGCGTATTGCCGCAGCCATCTCCTGACGTACCCTATGTCAAGGCGGGGATTGGTCAAATACAGCGACTCAACATCCTGCATATCCACCGGGCGGCCGGCGATGACTTTCAGCACGATCAAGTCTTCGGCCGAGGCTACGCGGACACGGTAGCCCGCCAACAACACCTTACGCGCCCGTGCGATAGCCTGCCTTTCAAACTCAAACTGGGTGAACGCAAAATCGATCCGAACTCCCGTGCGCGCATCGTCGCAGGGAAGCATCAGCGTCTGGCGGACAAAGGCATCGAGCTCATCTGAAGCAATGGCCGGCCGCATTTTAAGCTGCCGAATGATTTTGTGTACCAACTCCCATCGGTCGGCTCCAAGGCCCAGACTCACGTCCACATCATCGGTGAATCGTGGCCGGCCGCGCAGTGCTGCTGCCTGTCCTCCGATCAGCATGTAAGGAATGCGTGCCTTATCCAAGGCACGGGCAATTCGAGCTATCAGTCGTAAGTCCATTGATTGCTCGCGCGAAACGCACTTTCTCCAGCAGTTCGTCCCGCCGGCGAGGCGGAGTTTTCCGCCCTACGCTACGCATGGACCGCTGCATGCCCTGGATGATCTGAATCCGATGGGACAACGTCAGGCGCCGGCGGCGCAGCCAGCGGACCTCAAATGCCTCCAGTTCCCGTGTTCGCCGGATCATGCACTGCCATCATAGCACTAACACAAAGCCCACGGCCGGATGACCGTGGGCTTGCGTGGTTTACGAATTTGGACGCGGACCAGTCTGGCCCGTTAACCCATCCACCAGTTAACCGGTCAACCCAGCTCAATCCAGGTTCATGGTCAGCAGGAACTCGGCATTGGTCTTGGCCTTGCCCAAACGGTTCTTGAGGACTTCCATGGCCTCGACGGGGTTCATGTCGGACAGCACCTTGCGCAGGCGGCACACCAGTTGATACTCCTTGGGATCCATCAGGAGTTCTTCCTTGCGGGTGCCGGAGGCGGCAATGTCGATGGCCGGCCACACGCGTTTCTCCACCAGGCGCCGGTCCAGGTGCAGTTCGCTGTTACCGGTGCCCTTGAACTCTTCGAAGATGATGTCGTCCATCTTGGAGCCGGTGTCGATCAGGGCGGTGGCCAAGATGGTCAGGCTGCCGCCGCCATCGATGGCGCGGGCCGAACCAAAGAACTTCCGGGGGCGTTCCATGGCGTTGGAGTCCAGACCGCCGGTCAGGATCTTGCCCGAGTGGGGCATTTCCGCGTTGTAAGCGCGGGCCATGCGGGTGATCGAATCCAGCAGCACGACCACGTGGTCGCCGAACTCAACCATGCGGCGGGCCTTTTCCATCACGATGTCGGACACCTGCACGTGGCGGGCGGTGCCTTCATCGAAGGTCGAGCCCACCACTTCCACATCCGACGGGGTGTTGCGGCGGAAGTCGGTCATTTCCTCGGGGCGTTCGGCGATCAAGAGCACGATCACCTTGCACTCGGGGAAGTTGGTGATAACGGAACGAGCGATTTTCTGCAGCAGGATGGTTTTGCCGGTGCGGGGCGGGGCGACGATCAGGCCGCGCTGGCCGCGGCCCACGGGCGTCACCAGGTCCATGATCCGCATCTCGATGTTCGAGGGATCGGTGGGCGTCTCGAGCACGAAGCGCTGGTAGGGGTGCAGCGGCGTCAGGTCCTCGAAGGTCTTGGCGTCGTTCAAGGCATCGGGCGGGTGGCCGTTGACCGCATCCACGCGCAGCAGGGCAAAGTAGCGTTCGCTCTCCTTGGGCGGGCGGATCGTGCCCTGCACGATGTGCCCGGCCTTGAGACCAAAGCGGCGGATCTGCGAAGGCGACACGTAAATGTCATCCGGGCAGGCCAGGTAGGAGTATTCCGGGCTGCGCAGGAAGCCAAAGCCGTCGGGCAGCACTTCCAGCACGCCTTCCCCGTACATCAGGCCCTGCTTGGCGATGTGCTTCTGCAGAATCTTGAAAATCAGGTCCTGCTTCTTGACGCCCTGGAAGTCCTTCAGGCCCTCTTCCTGGGCCAGCTTGTGCAGGTCGTCCACTTCCATCTTCTGGAGGTCGCGCACGGTCAGATCGGCCCGCTTGGCCTGTTCATAGCGCTCCTGCGTCTCGGCCTCTAACTGCTCATCGGTCTGCACAGCTTGCTGCACCCGCGCCGGCGGGGCCGCGGGTGCGGCCGGGGCGGGTTTGGGGGCCGCCGCGGCGGGCTCGGCCGCCGCCTCTTCCACGGGATCACTCGCCAGCTCGGTTGCGGGCGTTTCCTCGACCGCAGCCTTGCTGGTGCGCTTCTTACGTAACGAATCTGTCTTCGCCATAACTGGCTTCTCCTGATCAGGGACGCCCATCGGGCGCTGATCATCTTTGATGATGCATATACGCCTGCATCGTGACGTGTTCCGACTGCGGAATCCGGGCGGGACATTCCCGCACCGGGCGCTAATCGGCTGGTTCGGACGGACCGGGCTGCCGCCCCGGAAAGCAGCCGGGCCCTGTTTTTCAGGTTGGGCGGGTCCAGCTTCCCGAAGGCGGCCGGACCCGATGAATGGTCATCCTGTTGGCACGAATTCCGTTTTGGGTCTGGGGCCCGGAAGGTCGCGGCCGTGTTCCCCGATGGCCGCCCCGCCAACGCGGTCCGGGTGGGGGGCCACCGTACTGCCCGCTCCAATGGTCAGGATTCTTCCCTGGCCCTGGCTTCTCTGATTATCTGGGAGAGAATTCGGCGGACTTGCTGCTGACAGTGGACTTCGTCGCGACTGTTATCTACACAATAATCCGCTGCCTCAAGCTTCTTGTCAAGCGGCAACTGGTTTTTTTGCCGCCGGGTCAGTTCCGCCGCATCCCAGCCCCGGGCCGCCTGAACCCGCTCCAGACGCAGCGTTTCCGGGGCATCCACGAACACCAATACGTCGCAATCCCCCTGCAGGTTCTTTTCCATCAAAAGAGGCGTGTCGTCCACGATGGCCTGGATCTGACGCTCGTGGCGCCAGCGGGCGATTTGCCGGGCTCGTTCCGCCAGCACCCGGGGATGGATCAGATCCTCCAGACACTTGAGAGCCTCGGGCCGGTCAAACACCTGCCGGCTCACCGCGGCCCGGTCGACGTGCCCATCCGGGCCCAGGACCTGGGGCCCCCACCATTTCACCAGTTCCTGGCGCACCGGCGACGTGTCCAGGGCGTCGCGGGCCAGGGCGTCGGCATCGACGACCACACAACCCAGGTGGGCGAAACACCGCGCCACCGTGCTCTTGCCCGAGCCGATGCCGCCCAGGAGCCCGATCACCGGATTGGGATGAAAGACTTCCACGTTCTTGAGTGTATCACCGGCGGGGTGGAATTTTCGATTTTGGATTTTCGATTTTCGATTTTCGATGGCCCCGGTATGCCGCGGGCCAGGCAAGATGCTTCTTCAAATCGAAAACCGAAAGTTCACAATCGCAAATCACTCACGACAACCGCCTGACCCTCTCGGGCAGGGCCAAGTACTTCCGAAAGGCATCGTAGATCTCCCGACACTTAAAATGGAGTTTGCGGCCGCCCTGCTGGGCGCTTTCCAGATACAGGGTGTAGTGCCGCCGGAAGTTCTTCCGGTCATTCTCCGCACTATAGATGGCGGCCCGCTCGCGGGCATCGCGGGCGCGATTGCGATAATGCCAGCGGATGGTCGCGTAGGCTGCGGCCAGGGTATCGCTGGTCAAGAGGTCCAGCCCCGCGCATTCATGGCTGGTGTCCCAGCGAAAATCAGCGCTCAGGGATCGGAGCATTCATTCCAGCATGCACGCCCGGGCCGCGTAGAGCACGCGAGTGGCACTGGTCCCGGCCGGCCACGGGGCCATGGGTTTATCGCAATCGACCAGAATCTGCCGGGCCCGCGGGACATCCAGGAACCAGGGGGCCCCGCCCACCATGCCATACTCGGCCCATCGGCATCGCCCGGCACACGGCCCTGGTGGTCGCCCGTCAGATGTCGATAACGATTCAGACTATCAGATCCCATATCGGCCGATTCCAGGGCGGCAATCACCCTGACTCCATTAAGATAAGCTCCTGAGATCCTGATCTTTACAACGACGAATTCGCCTATCCCACGGCCACCACAGGCACGCCAAAGGAAGTCGGCATCCAGAACTATCACCCTACATCTGGATGACTGGATCGTGATATGGCGAATGATTCGTCGGGTTATCCGCCCCCTATCCACCGGTTCCCCACATTTCCCTGCGAATCTCCACGGGGTGGCCAGTGGGCACGCCGAGCCGGCTAGAATCAGGTTGGTGGGGCGCTCACCGCAGTATGGGCGCGAGTCGTCAACCTTCTTGACAGCCCTATGAAACTCCGCTTCCAAACGCGGGAGTCCGCTCAAGACGGCCTGTTTCGGCTGGCCGTGGCCGAGGCCGGCGCCATCGCGCAGCGGGTACACGAGCCTTGCGACCACACGCCTCAGGATGTCCACGCCGTCCGTCTGGCCACCAAGCGTTTCCGGGCCTGGTGGCACCTGCTGCGACCGTTCATCTGCGAGAGCGAATTCCAGGCCCAGAACGGCCACCTGCGTGAGGCCGCAGAGAGCCTGGCGCCGCAGCGCGACTGCAGGGTGGCTCTCGAAACCTTGAGCGTCCTGCGCGATCAAGCCGGGGCGGGGGCCCAGCAGGCGGCCGTAGACGCCTGTATTCAAGCATTGACCCCCGCGTGTAACACTTCCCGGCCGATGGCCTTCGATGCTCCAACAGAACTGGCCCTGCGCAAGGGGGCCCACGCCCTGGCCGACAGCGCCGCCGCCCTGGCACGGTTGCCTCTGGCCATCACCGATGATTGGGACCTGCTGCAGCCGGGTTTGGCCGCTTCCTATAGCCGCACATGCCGGGCCATGCGCCGGGCGCGCCATCGCCCTACGGTGAAGGACTTCCATATCTGGCGCACGCAAGTCAAGCGGCTCTACTACCAGTTGGACCTGCTCCGGCCGGTCTGGCCCGGGCACCTCAAACGCCTGACCCACCGGCTCAAGAAACTGGGTGACCTTCTGGGCGAAGACCATGATCTGTGGGTCCTGCAGGAACTGCTGGCCAGTCAGAATGCCGGCTTGACCAGCGACGCGATTGAACCCGTACTGCATCTGATCTGCCGGCGAACCGGCGATCTGCGTCGGCGCTGCCTGCATCTGGGCCGTCGGGCCCTGGATGACAAGCCGCGGACCTTCCTGCGCAAGCTGGGCCGCCACTACAGGGATTGGCATCTACCCGCTCCTGTCCCCACCGGGGCCTCTCCCGTTGCCGCCGCCTGAGGGCGCGAGCCGCTGCCATGCCTGATACCTGGTCAAGCATGGCTTAGCTGCACTGTTGAGCCGCAAGCTCCGTTCATAGCGTCGGCAAAAGGACACCGCTTCTACGCAAAGTGTTGTCGGTAGAATATCGATATGCGTACCGCCGTTTTCCTGCTGGTTGGGCTAGTTCTTGGGACGGCCACGCGAGCCGAGCAGCCGGAACTGACGCCCCAGCATCAGATGCAGTTGGCCACCGCCACCGACGGCAGCCAGGAACTGGATGAGGCCGCCCTCTATCCGCTTCTGGAAAACGCCAAATGGCTGGATCCCGCCGACACGACCGGAGCGATCCCTCTGGATTACCAGGCCGTGCTGAAGGACCCGGCCGCCTTCCGCGGCAAGCTGGTTCTCATACGAGGTTACGTGGCCGCCGAACCGCGCTCGGCCGGAAAGCTGGCCCGTCCCGGCCCGTGGGATGGGCACTTGCAGCAATGGATCATCAAACTCAATCATGACCCGGAGAATCATGCTTCCGTGGTCGTTTACCTTGTGGCCCCCCCGCCCAGGAAGAATTGGCCGTTTCGCGATACCAGGGTCTGGATGGTGGCCCGGTTCTATAAGGTTTGGGATCAGCCGAACGTCCTCAACGGCAAACCGATGAGCTTCCTGGTGTTCGTGGGCAACACGCTCAACGTGGAGACGGCCGCCGGGTCAAGCCCGGGGCTTTTCGGGACGCCGCAGCGGGCGTTGCTGACCATCAGCCTGGCTGTGGTGCTGCTCATCATGCTGTGGGCCGCGGCCCGCATGCTGATCGCCCGGCGTCATGCCACCTTTCAGCAGCACATGCGCGAGGATCGCGCCCTACGTGACGAGCGCCGCCGCGAGATCGCCCGGCGCACGCCTTCCGCCGGCGAACCCCTGCCCGAGAATCCCGCCGACGCCCTGGAGGAACTGGAACGCCGGGGGCACGATGAAGAGCAATGATCGGTGATTTATGATCTCTTGATCGGAGGACCGCCCGCCGGGGACCTAGGGAGACGACTCTTTGCCGGGCAAGCCCGCGGCCGCCATCCGACCGCTCAGAGATCAGCGATCTGAGATTCCACCCATGCCCACTGTTGACATCCACCTCCCCCACCACCGCTACACGGTCCACATCGGCTCCGGCATTCTGGCCCGCCTGGGTGATCTGACCCGCGGCGTCGCCCCCCACCACCGGGCGGCCGTGCTATCCGATGGCAACGTGGAGGCGACCCATGCCGCCCGCGCCGCTGCCGCGCTGGCCGCCGCCGGTTACCAGACCGTTCGAGCCCAACTACCTCCCGGGGAAGAACACAAGACGCTCGACACCGTGCGCAGCCTCTACGAGGTGCTGCTGGGCGCCCGCCTTGAACGCCGCAGCCCGGTGGTGGCCGTGGGCGGCGGGGTGACCGGCGATACCGCCGGCTTCGTGGCCGCCACCTACCTGCGCGGCGTGCCCCTGATTCAGTGCCCCACCACGCTCCTGGCCATGGTGGATTCCTCCGTGGGCGGCAAGGTGGGTGTGGATGTGCCCCAGGGCAAGAACCTGATCGGCGCCTTCTACCAGCCCAGTCTGGTGGTCATTGATACCGATACGCTGGCTACGCTGCCGGCGCGCGAACTGCGCTGTGGCCTGGCCGAGTGCATCAAGCACGCGGTCATTCGCGATGCCGCCCTCCTGACCTGGACCAGCGCTCATCTGCCCCAGATCCTGGCTCTGGACCCGCCCACCCTGGTCGAGTTGATCGAGCGCAACGTTCAGATCAAGGCCTGGGTGGTCATGCATGATGAGAAGGAGGCCGGGGAACGCGCCCACCTCAACTTCGGTCACACATTCGGCCATGCCATCGAATCGACGACCGGCTACAGCCGCTATCACCACGGGGAGGGGGTGGCCCTGGGCATGGTCGCCGCCACGCGCCTGGCGATTGTTGCGGGGCTGTGCAAACCGGATCTGCTGGCCACGCTGGTGGATCTTCTGCGGCGAACCGGCCTGCCCGTCAGCGCCCCCGGCGATGCGCTGCCCGCCACCGCGACACTGATGGAGGCCATGACCCTGGACAAGAAAGTGGCGGGCGGCCGGATTCGCTTCATCCTGCCGCAGGGGCCCGGCCAGGTAACCATCGTGGACAACATCGCCCCCGAGTTGGTCCGTCAGGCCTGGGATTTTCTGCGTCAGCCCCCTGCGCTCGACTCGTAACCCGGTGCGGGGGATTATTAAGGCATGGGCCTGCCGCCCGGGAGGACGTCATGCGTAGGTGCTACCTGCTCATCCCGCTTCTTGCCCTGCTGGCCGGGGCGCCGCTCCTCAAGGCCGCCGCCCCCGCCACGGCAACCGGCACGACTGAAGAAGACTGGTCCCGCAAGTACCCTCCCAAGCCCGGTAACGTCGCGCAGGTCATGATTCAGTTGAACAAGGAGGCCATCGACGCCTGGCGCGACAACCAGCCTTGGCCGCGGGACAAGTCCAACTATGCACAGCGGGCCAATATCACCCTGCCCAATGCCGACCTGGTCCGCATCCTGAGCCAGCGGATGCACAGCAATCCTGCCCTGGATGGCTATGTGAAGTGGCAGATTCTGTCTTTCCATCCGGATCTGGCCGGCCTGGCCATCAAGACCTACCGCCAGATCATCGCCACGCTGCCGGGCCTGCTGCGTCAGCCGCAACCCTCTGTGCCCAATCCCTCCGGGGGCGGCGGAGGCTACGGCATTTCCCTGGGCTCGCAAATGGCGATCGTCAATTCGCGCATCACCAACGGCCGGCCGGGCTACCACCTCAGCGTGGTCACGACGGGTTCGGGTCTGGCCGTCAATGGGGCGGGCGGCCCCAGCATGACCACCGGCGACATCATCGATGCCGTTCGGACCACCCAGACCGAGGCCAAGCGGATCCGGCGAATCATCGACGAAGCCAACGCGCCCGCCCTGGCGGTGCGGACCCGGGTGTGCGCCCTGCTGCCGCGTGCGGGCGGCGTGCGTTTCCTGGCCCTGATCGACGATGCGCTGGATCGCATGGCCGCCGCCGATCCCTCCTGGCCCCAGGCCATGCAGCGCCTGGTCGCAGAAGCCAGGGCGATGGGGACGACCACCCCGTTGGATGGCGAATTGAAACCGATGATCGTGGGCGGCCTGCGCCGGCTCATCAGCTTCCATCAGACCCAGGTGAACTCCATCTGGGCCGATGACAATGGTCACATCACCATGGACCGGGAGGTGATCTACGCCAGCCGCCGCGATCTGGCCGAAATCATCGCCGCCCTGGACCTGCGTGAAGCGCTGCAAGTACCGTGAGTTGTCCCTGGGCGGCCTTGGCCGGTCGGCCGGGGCGAGCCCTTTGCGGGCGACAACCGCCGGAACCTCCGGCCCCATCGAAAGTCAAAATGTCATCTCTCCTGCGGATTCGGCAGCTTGGTACAGAACCGCGCCAACTGTTCGAGCGTGGGGCTGGCCGCATTGCGGACGTAATAGCCGCTGGTGGCCGTGCCTGCACACAGGCATTCTTGCAGGGCTAGGCCGGCCAGCGTTCCCAGACAGAACCCGGCGTTGAAATTGTCGCCGGCCCCGGTGGAAAGCTTGGGTTGGGCCACGAACGGACCGGCGAAGAACGCGGACTCCTCGACGCCCTCCACCACCCGGGCCGCGGCCGCTGATTTCCGGGGATGGATCACCACCGTGAACACTCCCAGCTTGCGGCGCAGGGCCCGCGCCAGGGCCTCCACCCCGTCCTCGGGCTCGTGCCCGCCATCGATGCCCAGGACCCCGGCGACCTGCGTGGCTTCCTTGAGGTTCAACCCCAGCGTGACCTGGGAGACCTTCTGCAACTTGGAGATCAAGCCCAAAGCCGCCCGCAGGTCCTTGGCCGTGCGCTTTTCGGGATCCGCCAGATCGATGAAGACGTGTTTGCGGCCGTGCCGGGCCGAAGGCAGCTTGGGCAATACCTCGATGAGTTTCTTCCAGACGCTGCTCAGGTTGGGCAGCATCGTCCAGTTCACATTGCCGATCAGCACCGACTTGTCCAGGAGCGAAAGCAACTGCTTCTGGCCGACCACTTCCACGATGTTGTCCCACGTCAATTGCTTGAGCGAATCGTGCTTGCCCAGCATCAGCTTGCCATCTTCAAACTCCAGAGCGTCAGTCAAGGCCGCCCGGTCGATGGAGTAAACCTTGGCCACTGCCGCGAAATCGGCGAACACGGGATGAATCGTGGGTTTGCCCAGCATCCCGATGTAGCTGACGGGCAGGCCGAAGGCGGTGAAAGCGGAAGCCATGATGGGGCCGTTACCCCCCAGTTTCTCGCGGGTGACCACCAACTCGTAATTCGAACTCATCCCGGCTGCGGCCACGATCTTCTGGCCGAACCTGTCGATAGTGCCCACGGGCTCGTAGTGTTTGGCATCGAGGCGCTTATCCACAACGGAGATGATGGAATCCACGAACCCGTCGAAGCCCACCGTCACCGGACACTTCCTGGCGTGGCCGGCGAAACGTTTGAGGCCCTGGGCGGTGTTGCGAGCGATGAGCGTACGATCGGTCATACTGAAATCTCCGTGGCCAGACCACTCCGCCGGCCCGCATGGATGCGGGCCGGTTCTATCCCGGCACGGCCCCGGGGGTAAGAGGCTAACCTTGGATCCTCATTCACGGGACTCGACCACCTGAAGAGGAATTAAGGATGGCGGAGTATGTTAGCAATTCATACCCCGCCCTGCGCGGGCGGCCTGGAAACAAAAGAACCCCGCAAGGTTTACCTCACGGGGTTCAAAAGCCGGCAACGACCTACTTTCGCGCTGTGACACTATCATCGGCGCGACGGGCTTAACTGCCGAGTTCGGGATGGGATCGGGTGTGACCCCGTCGCTATGGTCACCGGCAAGCGGCCGATGGTGCTGTCACACCATCGTCCGTTGGATTTGTGACTGTGATAAGCGGGAATACGCCCCAGTGCGAACCGGGGGCAAAGCGAGCCCTTAAGAGTTGACTTAAGGACTGGACCACGCCGCCGTTCCCGGCGCCCATCTTTATCCACCCCTAAGGGAGGCATCAGGTGAGCACCGACGGACCGGGTCGGTCGGTGGTCGATGCGATCAAGTGATCGACCGTTAGTACCGGTTACCTGAGAGCATTTCTGCCCTTGCAGCTCCGGCCTATGACCCTGGTGGTCTACCAGGGGTCTCTCGGCCTTGCGGCCATGGAATTATGATCTTGAGGGGGGCTTCCCGCTTAGATGCTTTCAGCGGTTATCCCTGCCGGACTTAGCTACCCAGCGGTGGACCTAGCGGTCCAACTGGCGCACCAGGGGTCCGTCCAACTCAATCCTCTCGTACTAGAGTTGATTCCTCGCAAAATTCCTACGCCCACAGCAGATAGGGACCGACCTGGCTCACGCCGGTCTGAACCCAGCTCACGTACCACTTTAACGGGCGAACAGCCCGACCCTTGGGACCGCCTTCAGCCCCAGGATGTGATGAGCCGACATCGAGGTGCCAAACCGCGCCGCCGCTATGGACGCTCGGGCGCGATCAGCCTGTTATCCCCGGGGTACCTTTTATCCGTTGAGCTATGGCCCTTCCATACGGGACCACAGGATCACTAGGACCCACTTTCGTGACCGCTCGACGAGTTAGTCTCGCGGTAAAGCTGGCTTATATCCTTGCACTCGACACGCCGTTGCCAACGGCGTTGAGCCAACCTTTGTACTCCTCCGTTACCTTTTGGGAGGAAGCCGCCCCAGCTAAACTGCCCATCTAACAGTGTCCCTGGTCCGGATGACGGATCCAGGTTAGGTCACAAGTACATCAAGGGTGGTATTTCACCGGTGCCTCCGCCCTGGCCGAAACCAGGGCCTCAAAGGCTCCCACCTATCCTACGCATGAAGTGCTCGTGGCCAATGCCAGACTACAGTAAAGGTCCACGGGGTCTTTCCGTCTTGCTGCGGGTACACGGTATCTTCACCGCGTCTTATATTTCACCGAGTCGGTTGTGGAGACAGGGCCCAAGTGATTACGCGATTCATGCGCGTCGGAACTTACCCGACAAGGAACTTCGCTACCTTAGGACCGTCATAGTTACGGCCGCCATTCACCGGTGCTTCGGTCGCCAGCTTCGCCTTGCGGCTGACCGGCTTCCTTGACATTCCGGCATCGGGCACGCGTCAGACTGTATACATCCTCTTGCGAGTTAGCAGAGTCCTGTGTTTTTGATAAACAGTTCCCCGGGCCTTTTCTCTGCGCCCTTTCCCTTGCGGGAGGAGGGCCCCCTTCTTGCGAACGTACGGGGTGATTTTGCCTAGTTCCTTCACAACCGTTCTCTCGAGCGCCTGAGGTTATTCACCACGCCCACCTGTGTCAGTTTAGGTACGGGCTTACGTGTCGTCCGCAGATGGTTTTTCTTGGAACACCGTTGACCAACATCCGGATCCAGGCCGTTAGCCTTGCGGCAACGATCGCAGCTAGCGGATCGCTTGATCTCTGGTATTCGTCACATCTGCCTCAACCTTCACGTAAGGTGCAGGAATATTGACCTGCTATCCATCGACTACGCCTTTCGGCCTCGCCTTAGGTCCCGACTAACCCTGGGGGGACGAACCTTCCCCAGGAAACCTTGGGCTTTCGGCGGACAGGATTTTCGCCTGTCTTATCGTTACTCAAGCCGGCATTTTCACTTCCTGCCGCTCCACGAAACGTGACCGTTTCGCTTCGCAGCTGGCAGGAACGCTCTTCTACCGATCGTCTTGCGACGATCTCGCAGCCTCGGTTCACACCTTATTCCCGATCATTATCGGCGCCAAAATCCTCGACCAGTCCGCTATTACGCGTTGTTTAAATGGTGGCTGCTTCTAAGCCAACATCCTGGCTGTCACGGGACCTTGACTTCCTTTCGAACTAAGGTGTGATTTGGGACCTTAGCTGGCGATCTGGGTTCTTTCCCTTTTGTCCACGAAGATTATCCCCCGCAGACTTACTCCCACGACATACGCCGCAGTATTCGGAGTTTGGTTGGAACGAGCATCGGGTTAGGACCTCATTTCCATCCAGTCGCTCTACCCCTGCGGTTTGACTCGTGAGGCTAGCCCAAAAGCTATTTCGAAGAGAACGAGATATCTCCCAGTCTGATTGGCCTTTAACTCCTCCCCACAGCTCATCGCAGAACTTTTCAACGTTCACGCGTTCGGTCCTCCAGGAGGTGTTACCCTCCCTTCAACCTGGCCGTGGGTAGATCACTGAGGTTTCGCGTCTGACCCCTGCGACTTGTCGCCCTTTTAAGACTCGCTTTCGCTCTGCCTTCTCCAGTGTATGGATTAAGCTTGCCACAGAGGCCAACTCGCCGGCTCATTATGCAAAAGGCACGCCGTCATCCGTCCGAAGACGGACTCCGACCGCTTGTAAGCGTGCGGTTTCAGGTACTTTTCACTCCCCTTGTCGGGGTGCTTTTCATCTTTCAGTCACCTTACTTGTCCACTATCGGTCGCTAAGTAGTATTTAGCCTTGGGAGATGGTCCTCCCAGCTTCGCACGGGATTTCACGAGGCCCGTGCTACTCAGGGACACCTAGGCCTTCCTTATCCACCGCTACAGGTCTATTACCTTCTTTGGCCGGGCTTTCCAGCCCGTTCGCGGCAGACTCAGTCAGCCATGTCGGTGCCCTACAACCCCAGGCCGAAGCCTGGTTTGGGCTCTTCCGCTTTCGCTCGCCGCTACTGACGGAATCGAAATCTCTTTCTTTTCCTCTGGGTACTTAGATGTTTCAGTTCCCCAGGTTCGCTTCGACACCCTATGCATTCAGGTGCCGATACCCTTGCGGGTGGGTTGCCCCATTCAGAAATCCCAGGATCACAGCCTAGTTGCCGGCTCCCCTGGGCTTATCGCAGGCTCTCACGTCTTTCATCGCCTCTTAGCGCCAAGACATCCCCCGCACGCCCTTAGTAACTTGATCGCACCGACCTCAGACCGACCGACGGAAGCTAGGCGCTTCCGTTGGCCGTCGTCGGCAGGTGCCATCCGCCTTATTTCAACTTTCCAGCGATCCGATCTTCCCGGCCGGGATTTCTCCCAAGCCGTTCTGATCGGAAAGCTCCTCAAGAGCTCGCTTGTACTCGGTTTCGCACTGCTCAAGCCTGCCGTATCCATGAAGGACAAGCCTTCCTGGCGTGGGCAAGCCCAAGTGCGATTCCCGCTTATCCACTTGTCAAAGATCCGCGGCCTGCTCGAAAACGGTGTCGCCACCGCTCTGCCGGCCGTCCCGCACACTGCGGGTCGCGATTCCCTGATCTCTCGATCAGGAGGCCGCGACGCGAAGTGAGTCGGGTAATTTAACTCCTTTTCGACCGTTGTCAAGTCGCCGGTTTCTCAACCTGCCGCGGCCCGCGATCCATCCGATTTGTCCACACCAGAATCGCCGGAAGAGCCCGCGGGACCAAATCGGCCGGAACACATTAGTCTAGTCGGCCGCCTCGGTCTGTCAACTGAGCCTTTTCCGGCCCCTGGTTTTCCCGAGGCAATCCACACGACTTATGGCCCCCAGGAGGCGCGGCTGCCGCCACCTCGGCAGATTCGACTTCCGGAAGGTACGTTCCCGACATTAGTTATAGACATCGGCTGGTGCGGTATGATGCCGGGATGACCCGGCCCCCCCTGACGCTTGTGGTGGGTCTGACGCTCATCGCGGCCTGTGAGGCCCTGCTGGCCGTGGATGTCCACGACCGTGGAGGGCTGATCATGGGCCACGACGTGATGACCCTGTCCCAGTTGCCCCGGCCGCAGACGCCGCTCCAAAGGGCGGCCCGTCTGGCCGCGGTCAACATGACGCCTTTGTGCTGGCTGGGGTATCTGCTGAGCTTCGATGGCCTGCTGGCGTGGCTGGCCCGGCGCCGAGGTGAACCCGCGCTCGCCTCTCTGCGGGCCCGGCCCAACCGCTTCCTCGTCGCCTGGCTGACCAGCGTTCCCATGTGGTGCTGGTTCGACTGGATCAACTTCCGGTTCATGGATGCCTGGCGCTATTTCGGCATGCCCCCCCACTTCAGCCAGCGCGTGGTGGGTTACTTCATCGCTTTTGCCGCCATTTCTCCGGGCATGTTCCTGGCGGCGCAGTTCTACCAGGCCCTGGGCCTGCGCCGCCTGCCGCGGCAGCCCGTACGCATCCCCGGATGGGTCCAAGGGTTGGTCATGGGGCTGGGTGTGCTTTTCGTGCTCTACCCTTTCCTCGTAACGGATGCCATCGCCTGCCTGACCTTGTGGGTGAGCCTGATCTTCCTGCTGGACCCGATCTGCTACTGGCTGAAACTGCCCAGCCTGATCGGCGACTGGCAGGCCGGCCGCTGGGGCCGCACGCTGGCGCTCATGGCCGGCGGCGCCACCTGCGGCTTTCTGTGGGAGTTCTGGAATTACTGGGCCCTGTCCAAGTGGACTTACCACCTGCCGTTCCTGGGCTCTCTGGAGCACTACCGCTATTTCGAAATGCCCTGGCTGGGCTTTCTGGGCTTTCTGCCCTTCCCCATCGAGTGCTGGCTGGCGCTGAATCTGATCATCTACGGGCTGGACCGCGTGGGCCTGAAAGTGGCCGAGCCGCTGCCGGACGCGAACGCCATCTTTTGAACGGGGTCGGCTGGCCTTCGTTCCCATGCGCCGCTCACAGTTTCTGGAATTCTCCTTCGCTAAAAGCTGCCTGCTTGAGGATTTTCCGAAAGGTTCCGATGGGCAGATCGCCGCGATGAATGGCGACAAAGGTCTGTCGTCTATCGGGGTGCCTAAAGAACAAATGCGCCCCCGGTCTGGCGAGTTTGAACAAATCCCGCTCGCTGGCAGTTTGGCGACGATCTCGCGCGCGATGTACGGCATCAGGCCGCGACATCGACGTGCGTTACAAAAGCCGCGTCCTCGACCGGCTCGGGCTTGCCGGCGGCATGTAACTCGGCGACCCAGCGGTTGACCAAATCTGGCGCAGCCGTCAATGCCGCTGCAACCCCTTCACCGTGCGTTGTCAAATCCAAGGCCGGAATGTGCGCATCGAATCAACCGGGATGATCCGACTCAAGCGTCGGTTCTATGACCACTGTGTAACGTAAAGGGCCGCTTTCTCCCGCGTTAGGACTCAGATGCGCCATTTCAGCTTGACGCCCGATTCCGGACTGATCAAATAGCCATCGACCGCGGCGGGCCCCTTCACCCGTGACGGCGAGGATTGCGCCCGAAATGGGACCGGGAGGACCGCGATTCGGCGCTGCCGCCGGCGGTGTCGGCGGCGGTTGGCGTATCGGGGATGGACGGTTCTTCGGTGGCCGCCGCGGGCGGGGCGGCGGCGGATCCGGCCGTCGCGGCCGCAACCGCCGGCACCGCTGCAGGCTTGGGGGCCTCGTCTCCGTTGCCCCCGGCCCGGCCGAAAATCATGCGCCCGGCCGAGGTTTGCAAGGTGCTCGTCACCGTGATGTCCGTCTCGTGTCCGATCCGGGAGCGGCCGTTCTCCACCACCACCATCGTGCCGTCATCGAGGTAACCCACGCCCTGCCCCGGCCCCTCGCCCGGTTTCATCACCCGCACCCGCAGCACTTCACCCGGCAGCACCACGGGCCTGAGCGCGGTGGACAAGTCATTAAGATTCAACACCTCCACCCCGCGCAACTGGGCCACCTTGGCCAGGTTGAAGTCGTTGGTCATCACCCGGGCCTGCATCTCCTGGGCCAGGCCCAGGAGCTTCTGGTCCACATTGGCCCCTTCCGCATCGCGGTCTTCCAGCACTACGCCCGACAGCGGGTCGTGCTGCAGCTTGTTCAGGATGTCCAGCCCCCTGCGGCCCCGGGCCCGTTTCAGCTTGTCGCTGGAATCGGCCACGGTCTGAAGCTCGTTAAGCACAAAGCGCGGCACGATCAGGGAAGCGGTGAGAAACCGCGTGCTCACGATATCCAGAATCCGGCCGTCGATGATCACCGAGGTATCCAGCAGCACCGGCCGGGTGCCGCGAATCTGCTTGCTGAACTCCACGTACGGAATGACAAAACGGAAATCATCCTTGGTCTGCAGCACCAGCGAGATCCCGAGGTAGCAGGTGATCAGGCCGATGATGACTTTCACCCCTTCCAGCAGATTGAGGTACGAATCGCGCACCCGGGCCTGTTGCTGGTACACCCCGTTGAGCGATTCCGCCTGGCTGCGCCGGGCCGGATCGCTGGAAGTCAGATCAAAGGACGAAACCGGCTGGGCCGTAACCTGCGGCGCCGTGTACAACCCCACCAGATCCACCACCTTGCTCATGGCAAAGGCCACCAGCAGGCCGACGATCAGCCCCAGAAACGCGCCTGACAAGGCCGACAAACGCTTTTTGGGTGTCAGCACATCGATGGCAATGATCAGCCCGGCGATCACCAGGGTGATGGCCAGCAGCAACACCACGTGATAGAAATCGAGGTGCTGTATCTCCTGCGATGGCAGGATATAGGAGGCTGCCACCACCGCCACCAGAAGGATGAAAATCCCGCGCAGGATGGAAAGGATCATATTTCGTCCCATGGACAGGCCCGGCCCCCGTTGACCTTCTGACTCCATAGACAGGATAGATCGACCGGCGTGAATTGCCAAGCGCACCAACAGCGCTCCGATGTGCCCCGATCACGCGATGCGACCACGGCGCCAAACGGGCGCCGACGGCTGGCAGGCCAGGCCCGCCAGGCATTCCGGGCAAGGTCACGGGTCGCCCGTCTTCGGAAGACCCGCGCTGATTGCCCCCCAGAACACGGGGCGCGCGCAGACGCCGACCCGTGGAACCTGAGAATCTTGGCAGACCCTGCGCGATTGAGCCCCGAGCGTGACTTTGCGGCCGTGGCCCTCAGCGTGATATAGTCCCGTAGAGCCGTGTGGACAGACGGCCGGGCCCGATGCACGGGTGGGCACGCAAACCGGGTCAGGCCTTGACCGGAGCAGCCCTAAGTGTCGTCTGTCCGGTGCCGTTGGTGTCCTGGCCGTCTGCCCGCACGGAAGAAGAGGTTGAGGGTTGAGCCTTGAGGGTTGCGCAGCAAGCGGCCGGCGCCGTGCCGGCGTCCCCAAGTCTCAGACCTCAACCCTCAATCCTCAACGTTCGCCATGTCTTATACCGTCCTGGCCCGCCGTTACCGCTCTGCTTCCTTCGACGAGGTCGTGGGCCAGGAAACCACCGCGCGCACCCTTCAGAACGCCATCGCCACCGGCCGCATCGCCCACGCCTATCTCTTCACCGGTACCCGTGGCGTGGGCAAGACCTCTATGGCCCGCATCTTCGCCCGGGCCCTCAACTGCCCCGACACCATCCCGGACTGCCCCAAGCCCCCGCCCTCGGAAAACAGCCAGGAGGCGTTTGACTACCCGCCCCAGGAGGTGCAGGAGCGGATGGCCCAGGCCATCATGCGCGGGGATGACCTTAACGTGATCGAAATCGACGGAGCCTCCAACAACTCCGTCGACAACGCCCGCCAGCTTATCGTCAATGCGTCCATGGCCCCCACGGGCAATGCCCGCTTCAAGGTCTACATCATCGACGAAGTCCACATGCTTTCCACGGCCGCGTTCAATGCCCTGTTGAAGACCATGGAAGAGCCCCCCGCCCATGTCAAGTTCATTCTCTGCACCACGGAAGTGCACAAGGTTCCCGTCACCATCCAGTCCCGCTGTCAGCGGTTTGATTTCCGCAATATCCCGGCCGCCAAAATTGCCGGGCACCTGAAAGACGTGCTCAAACAGGAAAAGGTCAAGGCGGATGAGGCCCTGGTCCATCAGGTGGCCCGGCTGGGCAATGGCTCCATGCGCGACGCGCTGTCGCTGCTGGACCGGCTGATCGCGGCCGCCGTTCCCGCCCCCGGCCAGAGTGAGCAAGGTGGCTGGTTGACGGGAGAGCTTCTCGAACAGGTCCTGGGCCTGCCGCCCCAGGAACGGGTGGTGCGGCTGGTCGATGCCTGTGTGGCGGGCGATGCGGCCGCGGCCCTCCAGGAAGGAGCCGCCCTGCTGGATTCGGGCGTGGCGCAGGACCAGCTTCTGGATGTGCTGATTGACCGCTTGCGCACGCTGCTGCTGCTGAGCACCTGCGGCGCAGACAGTGAACTGGTAGAGATTCCCCAGGAGGCCCTGCCTCAGGCTCAGCAACAGGCCCAGGCCTTGGACGCCGCCGCCCTCGTCTACATGATCGCGCTGTGCGAGAACTGCCAGCGCTCGGCCAAGATCAGCTCCAATCCCCGCGCCCTGCTGGACGCCACGCTCGTGCGCCTGGCCCTGGCCGAAAAGATGGCCGACATCACAGGCCTCCTGGCCGGCAGCGGTCCCGACAGGGGCCAAAAAAAAAAGTAGCTGACCCCCGGAATACCAACCCCCGAGACACCGCCGTCCGGGCTGGAGTTTCAAGTGGCACCGCCGTCCCGGCGGAGATTGATGCCGGCGGCGCATCCGCCTCCACCACGTCCCGGCCGCAGCAGGACGCTGTTTCCTCCGGAAGCGAGCCATCTGGCTTTTCCAGAGCAGAAATCAGCGATCCGCGATCCGAGAGGCCGTCGCCCCCGGCCGCCGAACTCCCGCCCTCGGAAATTGAAAATCAAACATCGAAAATCCCTTCTTCCGACACCTCCGATCCTCAGGCCGTTTGGCACGCGCTGCTCCAGAGCATTGCCCGCAACCTGCCCCTTGCCTCGTGGGTCCGCCAGTTGACACTCAAGAGCCTGGACCAAGGCACGGCCACGCTCGAGCCCCTGCCCGGCCAGCGTGATGTGCTGAAATTTGCCGCTTCCCCCCTGCGCCGGGATCAACTCGCCGGACTTTTGCGCCAGGTACTGGGCCGGCCGGTACGGGTGGAGATCACCGCCCCCAGCAGCAGCGCCGCCGGCGACGCCCCTGCGGCCAAGGGCCCGCCGTCAGCCAATGCAGAGCGTCAAGCCGCCACCCTGCTGCCCCTGGTGCAGCAGGTGATGGATGTCTTTGATGTGACCATCGTGGGCGTGCGCCCGGAAGGCCAGACCCCCGCGCCGCAGCCTGCGGCGGAGCCAGCCGCCCCCAGCCCGGCGCCCGCCGCCTACCCCCCGCCTGCCGCCGTGCCTGCGGAGGATCACCCCGATCTGGAAGCCGAGGAAGACAGCGATGTTTGACAAATTGAAGGACATGGCCTCCCTGATGGGCCAGGCCCGCGAGATGAAAGCCAAGATGGCCCAGCTCCAGGCCGAACTGGCCGAAAAAACCGTCGAGGCCGATGCCGGCGCCGGCGCCGTACACGTTACGGTTAACGGCAAGCTGGAAGTCGTCCGCATCACGCTTGATCCGCCGCTGCTGGCCGCCCTGGCCGGCACCGGGGCCGACACCGACCAGGCCATGGTGGAAGAGTTGATGGTGGCGGCCGTGAATGCCGCGTTGGTCAAGGCCCAGGAACTGGTGCGTACCGAGACCTCCCGCGCCCTGGGCCTGAACCTGCCGGGCATGGATCAACTGCTGGGAGGCTGAACATAGGGCCTACCCATTCTGCCCCAGACACAGGTCTGCGCCCCCCCGGGATGGACGCCGACCGGTGGCACCCACCCCATGCGTTGGCTCTGAGGCCCCGCCGGCCGGGCTTGCCGGGGGGCGCCGCCGGGGGTAGTCTTTGCATTCTCGGGATTGGTTCGTATTGCTGGTTATCTGGAATGGAATCTGCATCATGAAAGTCATCTGTGATCGTGGGGCCATGGTCGAAGCTCTGGGTCTGGCCGGTGCCGTCATCGTCAGCCGCACCCCCAAGCCGGTGCTGACCTGCATCAAACTGGTGGCCTCGCCAGGCGCCCTGATGCTGGCGGCCACGGACCTGGAAGTGGCCCTCCGCCTGACGACGGCCCGGGTGGAAGTGCAGGAAGCCGGGGAAGTTCTGGCCCCAGCCGACCGCCTGGCGGCCATCGTGCGCGATTCGCCCGATGCCACCCTCACCCTCGAATCGGAAGGGGAAACGACGCATGTCCGGGGGCAGGATGCCCACTTCAAAGTGCTGGGCCTGCCGGTGGGCGACTTCCCCGCCCTGCCCGAGTTCAGCGGGGAACCGGAGTTCACCATCAACGCCCAGGAACTGACACGCCTGGTGCAGCAGACCATCTACGCCACGGCCCGCGAGAACAGCCGCTACGCCATCAACGGTGTGCTCATCGAACGCGAAGGCGGCAAGCTGTCCGTGGTGGCCACGGATGGCCACCGCCTGGCGGTGGCCAAGGGCGAATGCCAGGCCGGCAAGAGCGAAGGTGAAGCCAGCCGGCATTCGGCCATCGTGCCCACCAAAGCCCTCAACATGCTCACCCGCCTGCTGGGCACCAGCGATGTCGCGGTGAAGGTGAAGATCGCGGACAACCGGATCCTGTTCGAAACCGAGTCCGCCCTGCTGGCCAGCAACCTGGTGGAAGGCAATTTCCCCCCTTACAAGGACGTGGTGCCGCGCGACGGCGACAAGCGGGCCACGCTCAATACCGAAGTGCTCAGCAGTGCCTTCCGGCGGGCCGCGCTGCTGACCAATGAGGAATCCAAGGGCGTGCGCATGGCCTTCAGCAAGGAGGGCCTGGTGTTGAGCAGCCGCGCCCCGGAGATGGGCGAGGCCGAAATCAAGGTGGACCTGCCGGGCTACGAAGGCGAGCCCCTGGATATCGGCTTCAATCCCCAGTACGTTCTGGATGTGCTCAAGGTGGTGGGCTCGGACCAGATCCAGATGGATCTGCGGGCGGCCAACAAGCCGGGCGTCATCCGCAGCGGCAACAACTTCCTGTACGTGGTGATGCCGGTGAACCTGCAGTAATCGATGGTTGGGTCGCAAGAATCTCAAGAGCCCACGTTCGCTGAACGTGGGTTCTTTTTTGGCCGTTGGCCCCGGGCCGGCTACGATTGCCTGGGAGGTAAAGCCTGATGGACAAGCTTTCGTGGAGAGACGTCGAGGACATTGCCCTCGCCCTGTGCGCCCAGTATCCGAAGCGCGATCCGTTGTCCGTGCGCTTCACGGAGTTGCGGGCCCTGGTGGAAGCCTTGGATGAATTCCACGAAGAGCCGGGGCACCCGGTCAACGAAGCAATCCTCGAAGCCATTCAGGCGGCGTGGATCGAAGAGCGCCAGGGGGCCGACCCTGATGCCGACGAACCCCGCTATCGCCCGGCCGATCCCTTCCGCCCCCGGTCGGCAAGCTGAGGTTTGCCCCACGTCCGGGTAGTGCCTGCGGGCGTCGGCTCTTCCCATAGATCAGGCCCACGCGACCAATCGAGCATTGCTTCTTATTGGACATACCCGTCCGCTTGCGCCGCGAGTCCCCCGGCCGCGATCCACCTGAAAGGCAAGATCAGGATAAATCCTGATCAAAAGAACTCGCTCCTATCCCGATAGTTGGTGATGAAGATTGGCAACAAAGCGGCCACCACGACATCCCAACTTGCGGCGCGTTTCCCATAACCTACGGTTCTAACCCTATGAATGCTCATTCCAATGCCTCCGCTACTTTCTGAGCACCGGGACCGATGGTCAGTCTTGGCCGGGATCACGTTGATGTTCTTCTTTGGGATATCCCATGGCCTTGCGCGTCCTGTTGGTTGAGCCCCATCATCTTCTGCGGCAGACGCTGGCCTGTTTCCTGGCGGCCCTACCCTGCTATGACATTGTGGGCGATGCGCGGGATGGTCCCGCCGGCCTGGCCGCCGCACGAACGCACCATCCGCAACTGGTCGTGACGGAGAGCCGACTGCCGGGCCTGTGCGGGGTGGACCTAACCAGCGCCATTATCGAGGCGGAGCCACAGACGCGGGTGGTCATGCTCTTTGCCCGGCCCCAGCCCCCGGTCCTGCGCGCGGCGCTGGCGGCGGGAGCCCTGGCCTTGCTGCCGCAGAACTGTTCCACCGACGAGCTGCTCCGGGGGCTGGAGCACGCCGCAATGGGCCGTCCGTGCGTCAGCCCCGCTCTGGGCTTCCAGTCGGTGGCCGAACTGCTGGCCCTGCCTGCGAACGCCCCCCCGTCGGTGTACAAGCTGCTGAGCGACCGCGAACGACAGGTGCTTCAGCTCGTGTCCGAAGGCAGGTCCAACAAGGAAATTGCCGGGGCCCTCTACATCAGCATCAAGACGGTGGACACCCATCGCCAGCACATCATGCACCGCCTCAACATTCACAGAATTGCCGGCCTGACACGCTATGCGATCCGCGAAGGCCTCACCCCTCTGGACTGACTCAGGCGGGAAAATACAGACAAATCCTGATTGAAGGCGGGGCCCCGCCGCACGATCAGAAAACAAGACGTCCGAGTCTTGACAAACTTTCCTCTGCGGCAGCCTCCGGTTGCCTCCCAGGTTGCCGCAGGGCTTGCAGGATCCAGAGCAGTCGAGGCCGCGTGCCCACCGCTTCCACCAGGGATTCCGCCAATCCCCACCGAAAGAATTGGAGCCAGGTAATGCCTTGGGGTCGCAAACTGAGCATGACCATCGCGGGCGCACTTCTGGGCGCAGCAGCCTTGACGATGGCCTGCCGTTGCTTCTGGCACGGGGCGGCCCAGGAGCGCCGCGTTCCCGGCGCGCTGGACCTCGTGGAGCTTCGGCCTGGCCCCTGGGGCGACGTGACCTGCCAGCGCATCACCATTGCGCCTTCTCTCGAAGCCCTGCCACGCCTAGATCGCGGCCCGAACCGCCTGGTCTGGGCATTTACAGATACCGATGCCGCCCAGGCGGCCGATCTTCTGGCCCGGGCCCGCCTCTCCAAAAGCCAGTTCCAGGGGCTGCTGACCCATCTGCAGCCGGACATCGCCAGGCGTGGCTACCGGCTCGCTCCGGATGCGGAGTTGGTCCGTACTTTGGCCCCCCATTCCCGGCGCCGCCTGTACAACTGGCTGGCGCAGAGCGAGGACAACCTGGCCATTGTGAACGCTTTTCGCTTTTGCGGGCCGTCGCCCGGCGCGTGGCTGGGGCACGCCCCCCTGGCCCCGGCCACCCGCGCCCTGGTCGAGCCCCTGATCTACCAGAATGGCCAAGTGTTGTTCTTTGCTGACCTGCCCCTGGTCCTGCCGCAGATCGCCGATGCCAAAGAACGCCGGCGTCTGGTTCGGTCTCTGGCGGCGGAAGCGACGCTGAGGCTGCGCCTGCACATCCGACCGGGTGAAAATGTCGGCCCGCTGGTGGCCTATTGGGGGCAGGGCGGGCGGGACCAGGATCTCAAGCAGCTGCTTCAGAGCCTGGCCCGCATCCCGGGCGGCGGCTCGATCGATGTCGTGCGCCTGCTGCCACCGTTCGCCCGCACCCGCTTCTCTAACACC